>JBILLI010000172.1:0-12109 GCA_044376155.1 Polyangiales bacterium | reverse complement strand
CCCGCCTGCGCGTGCGCGTGGCCTACCGCGACGTCGACGAGGGCGGCGCGACCAGCGTGCTGGCCAGCGGCGCGGGCGACGCGCGCTCGCCGACGGCCCTCCCGTTCAGTGTGAACGCTCTCAACGCCGGGGCCGGCGCCCCTCCGACAGATCCCCTCGAGGGCTTTCGCCGCGAGCGAGGCCTCACCGCCGCGACCCCGACCTTTGACCGGCGGGTGAACCTCGGGGGCGACGCGCGGCCCGAGCGCGCGGTGGTGTGGCCCGGCGTGTTGGTGGTCTCTGGCCCCGGGGTGAACAACGGTGCGGGGTACCTCTTCGCCGAGCTCGCCGCCCGCGAGGCCCGCGACCTGCTGGAGGTCACCGCGCGGGACGTCACCGCCGACGGCCGCGCCGACCTCGTGCTGCGGCAGCGGGTCACGGTGGGCGATGTCACCCGCGAGCTGCTCACGGTGTATGCCGTGGATGAACAGGGCGCGCTGCGCCGGGTGCTGGCGCACGAAGTTGCCCGCACGCAGGGGTCGGCGACGCTGCGCGATGACGTCTCGTGGCCCGAGGCGGGCGCACTGCGCGTGGCCTACGCGCGCAACGAGGGATGGGCCCGGGAGCGCTGGGCCGACGGCGGTGAGGCCGAGGTCATCGCCGCGCTAACCCCCTGGGGCCCGCACCGCGCGCGGCTCTACCGCTGGAACAACGCGACCCGCAGCTTCGCGGTGGAGCGCGTGGACGCCAACGCCGAGACCCCGGCGGCGCCCGCCAGTCCGGTCGCGCCGACCGCCGAGCCCGCGGCGGATCTCTCGGGGGTGCTCGCGCTCTTTCGTCAGCGCGAGGGCCTCCCCGCCTCCGCGCAGCCCTCGCTGCGCGCGAGCGGCGACATGGTCGAAGACCCCACCCCCGAGCAGCTCCTGGTGTTCGGTCGGGTGATGGTGATGGTGGGCCCGCGCTTTCTCGGCGGGCGGTCGTTCTACGCGCTGCAGCTCCCGATGACCGAGGCCGACGAGGTGCGCGCGCTCGACGTGGTGGATGTCACGGGCGATGGGCGCGGCGAGGCCGTGCTGCGCATCGTGCGCAACGTGACCACGCAGGTGCGGGGTGCGCAGATCCCGTCGCAGCGCGAGATGCTGCTGGTGTACGGCGTGGACCCGGCGCGACGCGGGAGGATCTTTGCCGCCGAGGTCGCGCGGCGCGTGGGGGATGACCGCGTCGAGAACGAGGTCGCCCTGCCGCGCGGGGGCGGGCGCGAGATCACCGTGCGCGCGGGGCGGGCACGGGGATGGACCGCGGAGACCTATCCCTTTCACGACGCGCCGCAGGAGCGGGTGTTTCCGCTGCTGCTCCCGTGGGAGAGCGAGTCACAACGGGTGGTGTACCGATGGGACGGCACGTCCTTCTCGCGCTCGCCCTGAGCGCCCTCGCGGCCTGCGCGCTGCGCGTGACGGGGGAGCCGCCGGGTGATGCCGGCCCCGACGTCACGCCCGAGTGTGTGCGCGGCGAAGACTGCGACGACGGCGTCGCGTGCACCGCCGACCAGTGCGTGATGGGGCGGTGCGTGCGTCTGCCGCTCGACGCGCGCTGCGAGGACGGCGACCGCTGCGACGCGCGACGGGGGTGCTTCGACCCGCGCTGCACCGAGGGGCTGCGCGCGTGCGAGGTGCGCGGCGGCGCGCTGCGCTGCGTGGACCTCGCGCGGGACCGCGAGAACTGCGGCGCCTGCGGTCGCGCGTGCGGGCTGGGTGAGGTCTGCACCGCGCGGGCCTGCGTGCGCCCGCCCGGGGGCGTCGGGGCGCGCTGCGGCGAGGGCTTGCCGTGCGCCGAGGGGCTGCGCTGCGACGACGACCGCAACGGGATGTGCACCCAGGACTGCAAGGACTACGGCACCGACGACGCGGCCGAGGCCTTCGCGTGTGGAGGCGCGGGACGTCGCTGCGTGCGCGGCGAGGCCGGTCCGACGTGCGCGCTGGCGTGTGAGCCGCTGTCGCGTCCGGGCTCGGCGGGGGGATGTGCGGTGGGTGAGGTGTGCACGGGCGCGTGGTGGCTCGACCCGCAGTACCGCCCCGACGCGCCGGGGTGTCAGCGCTGGTGTTCGACCGACAGCGACTGCGCGGGAGACCCCCGAGGCGCGCGGTGCAATCCGCGGCTCGGCCGGTGCGCGGCGGCGGGGGAGGACCGTGCGCTGCGTCCGGATGGCGCGCCGTGTGATCCGCGGGCGACGGTGATGGCGCAGGGGGATCCGCGGGCGCGTTCCGCAGAGTGTCGCGGCTTCTGTTCGCCCGTGGGCGGAGACGTGACGCGCGGGGTGTGCGGGAGCTGGGTGGATCGAGCGCGCTATGCGCGGTGCCCCGACGACGGGACGGTGGTGACGCAGCGCGGTCCCTTCGGCGCCGACAACCTTGCGCTCTGTCTGTGGCGCTACTGCGCGGGCGACTGTGAGTGCGAGGCCCCGCTGCGGTGTCTGCTGCCCGAGGCGGGCGGGACCCCGCAGGCGGGGCAGCGTCGCATCTGTCTCTGGCCCACGTCCGCACAGCCCGCGGGGATCGCGTGTCGGTGACGCGCCTTCGCGGGCCCGCGCGGGCCGTTGCGGTGGGTGCGCACGTTGTGACCGCGATCGGCGCGCGGAGGTTGGGGAGACGGGACGCTCAGGTCGTCGCCAGCGCGAGGCGCGCGGCGCCGCTGGCCGACTGCATCGCGCTGCGGGCGTACTCCGCGCGGCCCTCGGCGAGCTCGCGGCGCAGGATCGCCACCGCGCGGGACTCGGGGATCGTCAGGAGATAACCCGCGAGCCAGGAGTCGCGGTAGGTCCCGTCGAAGGCGAAGTGCGCGTCGAGGGCGGGCGGCGGGTCTGCGTCCAGGCGCGCGAAGCCCACGAAGGTCGGGAGGAGCAGCAGTTTGCGCGTGACCGGGCCGGCGACCTCGACCCGCGCGAGGAGGGAGCGAGCGTCGGCGCCGATGAGGCGCGTGACGTCCAGGTCGTCGCTGCGCGCCGATGCGATCGCCTCGGCGGCCGCGGGGTCGACGTCGACCAGCAGCGCGAGCGCGAGGGGGCCGCGGAACACCGACATCCCGCCCTCCGCGGCGAACACCACGTCGACCGCGAAGCGCCGCCGCCACGCCGCCGGGGCCTCGCGCAGCACGCTGAAGACGTAGCCCGCAGAGGGCGAGGCCTGGTTCGTGAGGTCGTCGAGGTTGAGCCAGGGCTCCGCGCGCGGGGCGCAGGACGGATCGCGCGCGACGGCGAGCACCGCGAGGCTGTTCGTGACGAGGTGCGAATCGGGTCGCTGCCGCGCCGCGGTCGCTGCGGCGGCGCGGAGCAGGTCGTCGACGCTCCACGCCTCACTGATCGCCGACAGCTCGGCGAAGGTGACCTGAAAGCCTGCGACCTCTTCGGGCGTGAGCGCGGGTGCCGCGATGCGCAGCGCGTCGGGCGAGGGGTAGAGCGGGTGCGCGTGGGCGTGCCCGGCGACGGCGGTGTGTGCGGCGAGGCGGTCGCGATGTGCGGCGGCGAGGTCGGCCGAGAACGTCGGACCGAACACCCGTCGCGCGGTCTCGCGCTGCGCGTCGGGCTCCGAGGGCGGCACCCGGTGGACCGTCGCACCGTCGATCGTCAGCGCGGGAAAGTTCGAGAAGCCCGCGGTCCATTCCGCGGCGAGGACGGCGCGGATGTCGGCAGGTGCGCCTTCAGGGCTGACACCAGCCTCGGCGCGGGCGACCTCGACGATGCGCTGTTGCGTCTCGGTGAGCCCCTCTGCGCCTTCGAGCGCCGCGGGGTCTTCGCGCAGCAGCCGCGCGAGGGGCGTCGCCACGATCTGCCACGCGCCGAGCAGCGAGGTGTAGCTCTGCGGCAGCGCGAGCAGCACGTCCCGCATCGCGCGGGGGGGCACGTGGTCCCCGACGTGCTCGCCGAGGTACCACACGGCCTCGGGCGGGAAGAGCCCCGCGTCGAAGGTCGCCGCGAGCGCCTCCCAGACGCCGGGCTGGCCGTGGACGTCACGGAGCGATGCGCCGTGGCTCTTCGCGGCCTTGGCGCCGATGTTCTTCCACTTCGTGATCAGCTTGCGGTCATAGGGCAACGCGGGCTTCGGGGTGGCCATCGACGCCGAGGGTACTCCCAGTCGCCGGCGATGCTTCATCGCGTGCGGGCGAACGATCGCGCGTCACGGGCCTACGGGTCCTTCGCGGCATGGTCGTCGCGCCAGACCAGGAGCGCGGCGCCGCCGTCGATGGTCGGGTCGGCCGCTCGCTTCCATGTAGGTGTGATGGCAGTGCGCGAAGTCGAAGCGGGGGCGGCGACGGGTCGAGCTGCCGACGACCTCTCCTTCGGCGGTGAGCACGACGAGCTGTCCCTCCGGGAACACGTCGAGGGGGGGCGCGGTGCTGCGACGCGGTGACGATCGGGCGCTCGTGAAGGTCCGGGAAGCAGCGGCGTTGGGGCTGCTCCTGGGCATCGGCCGTGTCGCGTCGCGAGGGGCAGACGGTGAACCCGCTCATGCGGCGGTTGTGCGACGCGGCCCCGGTTGCAGGATCCATCGGGCGCGGGGAGGGGTCAGACCTCCTCGGTGAGCTCGGGCATGCGCTTGCGGAGATCCTCGGGCTGGGTGGCGTAGCGCATCGCCTCGTCCTGTCCGACGAGACCGCCGCGCACGAGCGCGAAGAGGGCGTTGTCGAGGCTCTGCATCCCGGTGCTCGCGGGGTCGGCGCTGCGGAGCATCGACTCGACCTGGTGCAGCTTGTTCTCGCGGATCATGTTCGACACGCCGTAGTTCTGCAGGAGCACCTCGATGGCCGCGACGCGCCCTTCGCCGGAGATGCGCTTCACGAGGTGCTGCGCGAGCACGCCGCGGAGCAGCACCGAGAGCACGCCCCGCACGGCGTCGCGGGTGTCTTCAGGGCACACCGAGAGCACGCGGTCGACGGCCTTGGAGGCCGAGTTCGCGTGGAGCGTGCCGAAGACCAGGACCCCGGTCTCGGCCGCGCTGAGGGCGAGGGAGACGGTCTCGTAGTCGCGCATCTCGCCGATCACCATGACGTCGGGCGCCTCGCGGAGGGCCGCGCGCTGGGCGGCGGCGAAGCTCAACGCGTGCACGCCCACCTGCCGCTGCGTGACCACGCTCTTGAGCGAGGGGTGCACGAACTCGATGGGGTCCTCGATGGTGAGGATGTGCTTGCGCGCGTTGGCGTTGATCTCGTGGATCATCGCCGCGAGGGTGGTGCTCTTGCCCGAGCCGGTGGGTCCCGTGAGGAGCACCAGGCCGTTCTGCTGCGCGCAGAGCTTGCGGAGCACCGCGGGGAGGTTGAGCGATTCGAGCGTGGGCACGAGGTCGGGGATGACGCGGAACACCGCGCCCACGCCGTGCGTCTGGAGGAAGACGTTGACGCGGAATCGCCCGACGTCTTGGAGCACGTACGCGAAGTCGATCTCGAGGTCGCGCTCGAAGGCCTCGCGCTGCGCGGGGCTCATGATCTCGTAGAGAAAGCGCCGACCGTCCTCGGGGGAGAGGGTGCGGTAGGGGAGCGCGAGGAGGTCGCCCTGAAAGCGCACCATCGGGGGGTTGCCGACGTGGAAGTGCAGGTCGCTGGCGTGCTGCTCGACCACGAGGCGCAGGAAGGAGTCGATGCGGGCCATGGGCTTACGGCGCCTCCGGGAGACGGGTGACCTCGGAGCGGTCGCTCGCCCAGCCCACCACGGACTCGAAGGCGCGCTTGTCGGCCGCGCGCATGTACCCGTCTTCGGCGGTGATCTTGCCTTCGCGGAAGAGCCGCCCGAGTTCGCCGTCCATGGTCTGCATCCCGAGCTCGCGCGACGTGGCGATGACCTGCTGGATCTGGAACGCGCGGCCCTTGCGCACGAGGTGGGAGACGGCCTCGTTGTTGATCAGCACCTCGCACGCGAGCACGCGCCCGGGGCCGTCGGCGCGGGGGATGAGGTGCTGGCAGAGCACCGCGCGGAGCGACTCCGCGAGCATCGAGCGGATGACGGGCTGATGGGCCGAGGGGAACACGTTCACGATGCGGTCGACGGTGGTGTCGGCGGAGACCGTGTGCACGGTGCCGAGCACGAGGTGGCCCGTCTCGGCCGCGGTGACCGCGAAGTTCACCATCGCGTGGTCGCGCATCTCGCCCACGAGGATCACGTCGGGGTCCTGCCGCAGGATGGAGCGCATGGCGCCGCTGTAGTCCCGCGTGTGGGTGCCGATCTCGCGCTGGTTCACGAGGCAGCCCTTGCGCGCGTGGACCACCTCGATGGGGTCTTCGAGCGTCACGATGTGGCGGTTCGTGGCCGTGCGGTTGATGTAGTCGATGAGCGAGGCGAGGGTGGTGCTCTTGCCCGAGCCCGTGGGTCCGCCCACGAGCACGAGCCCGTTCTTGAAGTTCGCGAACTGCGCCACCACGGGCGGGAGTCCCAGCCCCTCGAAGCTCGGGATCTGCCCGCGCACCTCGCGGAACACCGCGCCGAGTCCCGTGAGCTGGTGAAAGATGTGCCCGCGAAAGCGCGTGCCGCGAGACTTCACCTCGTAGCTGAAATCGATCTCCTCGAGGTTCTCCAGCGCCTGCCGCTGCTCGGGGGTGAGGTGCGCCGTGACGATGCCCCGCACCTGCTCGGCGGTGAACACGTGCGAGCCCATGGGGCGCATCTTGCCGAGCTTCTTCACGTACGCGACGCGCCCGGCGGCGATGACCAGGTCGTCGGCCTCGGCCTCGCTCGCGCCGATGAGCAGCTTGTCGAGCACGCTCACCGCGCGGTCGCTGTGGCCCTGAAACTCCTCCAGGGCCTTCCACTGCGAGAGCACGTCGCGGGCGGCGATGCGCACGCGCCCCATCGGGTCGGCGTCGAGGGCGCGCAGGGCGTCGGCGTGGCTGCGGTCTTCGAGCGCGCCGAGGAAGCGCACGGCGGCGATGCGCACGTCGGGGTCTTCGTCTTTGAGCAGCAGGGCCGCCGGGGCCGCGACCTCGGCGGCGCGAAGGACGCGCAGCGCGTCGAGGCACACCACCCGGAGCTGCGGCTGCCGGGCCATGAGGTCCACCAGGTAGGGGATCGCGCGGGGGTCTTCGAGCGTGGCGATGGCCTCCACCGCGAGCTCGCGGGTCCACCAGTCGGCGTCGCTCATCGCGGTGCGCACGAGCGCGCCGAGGGTCTTGGGGTCTTTGAGACGCCCGAGCGCGCCCACGGCGAAGCGTCGGATCACCTCCGAGGGGTCGGCCAGCATCGCCGCGAGCTGCCGCGTGAGGCGCTCGCCCGCGAGCTCCACCAGCACGTCGATGACGTGCTCGCGCACCCACCAGTCCTCGTCGCGGAGGACCATCAGCAGCCGCTCCCAGATGGCCTGCGACTGCGACGCCGTCTGCCGCGCGAGCTCGACGGCCATGCGCCGGAGGTTCACGTCGCGCCCGCGGAGGAGCCACAGGATGGTCTTCGCGAGGTCGAGCTTGCCCGCGCGCCCGAGGTTCGTGAGGGCCTTGCTGGCCCGGTCGCGCACGGTGATCTGCTTGAAGCTCAGCGCCTCCACCAGCGCGGGGAGCACCGCGTCGGTGCCGATGGCCTCCAGCGAGTCGACCACCGCGTAGCGAATCGCGTTGGGCCCGGCGCGGAACCGTCGCTGGAGGTACTCCACCGCGCGGGGGCTCTCGTAGCGCCGCAGGGCCTCGACCACGGCCTTGCCCAGCGCGATGGACGCGCGCTCCAACAGTGGCGCCACGGCGCGAAAGAAGTCCTCCTCGGGGGCCACCGCGGCGAGGGCGTCGACGCCCGCGGCCACCACCCGGTCGTCGGGGTCGTCGAGAGCCGCGTTGATCGCCTCGGTGGCCGCGGCGAGGTCCTTCTGCATCCACTCGGCGTGCGCGAGCAGCTGTGCCGCCCGAACGCGGTCGCCCACGTCACCCGCGGCGAGCACGGCCCGCAGCAGCGGGATCGCGCCGTGCCGGGCCTTGGGCACGAAGACCTCCATGGCCTCCATGCGCCCGAGGAACTCCGGCTGCCGACACATCGCGACGACGCGGGCGAAGGCCGAGCGCCCCCCGACCTGCGCGAGCACCTGCGATGCGACCTCGCGGAGCTCGGAGTCTTCGTGCCCGAGGAGCGTGCAGAGCTCGTCGTGGGCGTCGACGTGGTTGACCTTCGGGAGGGCCGCCGCGAGCGCGCCGCGCAGCGCGGAGTCGGCGAGGGGGAGGGCGCGCAACAGGGGGACGAAGAGCTTCGGGTCGGGGCTCTTCTCCACCGCCGCGCGGAAGAGCATCACCCGGCGACGATGGGTCGGGACGTCGCGGAGGTTGTTGCGATCGAGCAGGAACCGCAGGATGTGCCGCAGCTCCGCCGGGTCGCAGGGGCCCAGCGCCGCCGCGGCCCGCTCGGCCTCTGCAAAGTCATCGCACTGCGGCGCGCGAAAGGCGGGCGTGAGGTCTCTCAGCGATGACATCGGGCGGGCGGGAGTATGCCAGAGCGCGCGCCGAAGACGGGATATGCTCCGCGGCCTCATGCGACGGCCGCTCCCCCTGCTCGTTCTGCTGCACCTTGGCTGCGCCTCGACCCCCGCTCCGCGCGAGGCCCCGAGGACCCCACCGACGCCCGCGGCGGCCCCGACGCCCCCGCGCGACCCCACCCTCGCCGAGAACGACCTGGTGCGCGCGCCGCTCACCGAGACCGTGCACGGCGTCAGCCTCTCCGACCCCTACCGCGCGCTCGAGACCGACTCGCCCGCGACGCAGCGCTGGGTCGCGTACCAGAACGCGCGCAGCGAGGCGTGGATCCGCGCGCGGACCGGTCCGCACATCGAGCGGCGTCTCTCGCAGCTCCTCGACATCGGCATCCTTCGGGGCGCCGCGGCCGCGGGGCCCCACGTGCTGTACCTCGCGCAGGAGGGTGGGCGGCAGACGGCCGTGTTGATGATCGCCACGCGGGGACCGCAGGGGTGGGGCGCGCCCCGCGAGCTGCTCGACCCCACGCGCTACGGCGAGCGCGCGGTCATCGACTGGTTTCGGCCATCGCCGCGGGGGCGCTACGTGGCCTTCGGCGTGTCGCAGAACGGCGACGAGCGCAGCGTGCTGCGGGTGCTCGACACGGCCACCGGGGCGGTGCGCGAGGAGGCCATCGAGCACGCGAAGTGGTGCCGCCTGACGTGGATGCCCGACGAGTCGGGCTTCTACTACACCCGCTATCCCCGCGCGGGCGACGACGGCTACGACGCCGCGCGGGAGGACACCTACCACAACCGACTGTTCTTTCATCGCCTCGGGCAATCCCCGGACGGAGCCGCCGACGCGGTGGTGTTCCGCCCCGCGGGGCACACCGAGCGCGCGTGGGCCGAGGTCAGCGACGACGGGCGCAGCGTGCTGGTGCACCTGTTCAAGGGGTGGTCCACGAGCGTGCTCTACGTGATCCCCCACGACCCCGCGCACGCGGCGTGGACGCCCACGACGGCGACGCCCGTGATCACCGCCGAGGACACGCTCTCGTCAGGGGTGATTCACCGCGGGAGCCTCTACGTGCTGACCAACGCGTCGGCGCCGAAGTACCGCGTGGTCACCCTCTCCCTCGCGCAGGCGCGGCAGCCGGCGACGGACGAGGCCGCGCGCGCGGCGCGGTGGCGCGTGGTCGTGCCCGAGGGCGAGCACCCCCTCGACGACATCGAGGTCGCGGGCGACTGGATCCTCGTGAGCCGCATGGAGAACATCGTCTCCCGCGTGCGCCTGCACGCGCTCAACGGACAGCCGGGTCCAGAATTGACCCTGCCCGGCGATGGCTCCCTGGGCGGGGTGAGCGCGAGCGCCGACGGGGGCGTGGTGGCGCTGGCGTACAGCTCCTTCGTGACGCCGCCGACGATCCTCGGCGCGACCCTCCCGCGTCGGGGCGCGGCGACGCCCGTGGTGCCCGCGGAGATCGCCCGCGCGCGGAGCGACTTCGACTTCTCCTCGCTGGAGCTGCGCCGCGCGTCGGTGCCCTCGCGCGACGGCACCCCCATCAACGTGTGGCTGATGCACCGCCGGGGACTCCCGCAAGACGGCACCGCCCCGGTGCTGCTCAACGGCTACGGCGGGTTCAACCTCTCGCTGCAGCCGCGGTTCAACCGCGACCCGCTGTACTGGGTCGAGCGCGGCGGGGTTTACGCCGTGGCGAACCTCCGCGGCGGGTCAGAGTTCGGCGAGGCGTGGCACCGCGCCGGGGCGCGCGAGCACAAGCACCACGTGTTCGAAGACTTCGAGGGGGTGATCCGCTGGCTCTCGACGAGCGGTCTCTCGCGGCCGTCGCGCATCGCGATCTACGGCGGGAGCAACGGGGGCCTGCTCATGGGCGCGATGATCACCCGCTGCCCCGAGGCCTTCGCGGCGGCGTTCAGCACCGTGGGGCTCTACGACATGGCCCGCTTTCACCGCTTTCCCCCGGCCGAGATCTGGACCTCGGAGTACGGTGACCCCGAGCAGCCCGACGCCCTTCGCTGGTTGAGCGAGTACTCCCCGTACCACCGCGTGCCCGAGCGCGCGGCGCTCCCCGCGGTGTGGATCGAGACCGCGGACCACGACACCCGCGTGCACTGGGCGCACTCGACGAAGTTCACCGCGCGGCTGCAAGACGCCAACACCGCCGACACCCCGGTGATGTTCTACATGCAGCGCGACGTGGGCCACGGCGCCGGCGCGCGTCGCGAAGACCAGCTCCGGCAGCTCGTGCGGCGCTACGCGTTCCTCGAAGATCGCCTTGCGCTCCCCGCGCCCACGCAGCCGTGAGGGAGGGAGAGAAGAGCGGCGGCACCATTGGCGTTGGGGGGGGAGGACGCCGGTACCGCCGCCATCAGGTACATACACATGATCCGTGCCAGGAGACGCCACGCGAGAATTTCAGGGGTCGCGATGTGTGAAGAGCCCGCGCGGGGTTGCATCCCTGAAAGGTCGTCGCGCGAGGTGAAAGGGTGTCGCTGAAAAGCGCGGAATTCCCCGTCGCTTCGGCGGTGGGGCTGCACGGGTGGTGGGGGCGACCTGCACGTTCGGGCAGGCGTTCTTGACGGAGAGGTTCTCGGGCCTAGTTTCGCTCCATCGCCGCCGCTTCCCTGGCGCATGGCGAGCGGGCGAGACGGCGGCGTTGGTCCACGCATCGGGTAGTCTCCCGGGCGCTGGCGTGGCGTCGGTGTGTCGCCGAGGAGAGGACCCATGAACGAGTCTCAATCATCCGCCGCGAGCGGTCCGTTTCCGTTGCTGCCGCTCCGTAGCGGGATGCTGTTCCCCGGCGCGACGCTGTCTCTTCCGGTGGGGCGCATGCGCTCCGTGGCGATGCTCGACACCCTGCGGGTGGGCGAGCTGCTGGTGGTGGTGGCGCAGCGCGACGCGGCCACGAGCGACCCCGGCGAGCACGACCTGGTCGAGGTGGGCACGGTGGCGCGCATCCGCGGCCTCGACCGCACCCGCGACCGCGGGTATCGCCTGCACATCGAGGGCGTCGAGCGCTTCGCGATGAGCGCGCTGCTGCGCACCGACCCCTGGTGGCTCGCCGAGGGCGTGGGGGTCGAAGACGTGTCCGAAGACCCCGCCCGCGAGGAGTCTCTCGCCCAGGCGCTGCGCGAACATGTGCGCGAGGCCGCGGGGCGCACCGGCGGCGCGCTGGCGACGCTGGACCTCGAGGGGCACACCCCCGGTCGGGTGGCCGACCTCGTCGCGGCGAACCTCGGGATCGCCCCCGACAAGGAGCTGCAGGTGTTGCGCGAGCGTCACGTCGCCGCGCGGCTGGAGCTGGTCACGGCGCTGGTGACCGAGACCCGCACGGTGGCCGACCTGCGCGCCAAGGTCGAGAACGACGTGCGCAAGGAGGTCTCCAAGAACCAGCGCGACGCGCTCATTCGCGAGCAGATCCGCTCGCTGAAGAAGGAGCTCGGCGAAGAGGACAAGGACGACGAGCTGGGCTCCCTGCGCAAGCGCCTCGACGACGCGGGCTTGACCCCCGAGGCGCGCGCCGTGGCCGACCGCGAGCTGCGACGCCTCGAAGGGATGAACGCGCAGCAGGCCGAAGCCAACGTGATCCGCTCGTACCTCGAGTGGATCGCCGAGCTCCCGTGGACGAAGCGCGCCGAGGCGAAGGACGACCTCGACGCCGTCACCGCCAAGCTCGACGACGACCACACGGGCCTCGATGACG
>JBILLI010000844.1:0-3278 GCA_044376155.1 Polyangiales bacterium | reverse complement strand
AAGTAGACGGAACGCCCAGTATGCGAAGCGAACTTGCACCCCCTTGACGAGCGTTCGGATCACGGGTCGACCCTACCACCGCCACGCTGGGAGGATGGCCTGCGACGCAGGAACAGTCGCACCGTCGCGCGCGCGCTCTCGCTCCGCACGGAGTTCGAGAACCTCGCCCCGAGCTGCCGGGTGAGGCCCTGAATGAGCTGTAGCCCGAGAGAGCCTCGGGAGGCGGGGAGGGTGAAGCCCGGTCCCGCATCGCAGACCCAGAGATCGAAGCCGTCGGTGTGCGGTTGCAGACCGACCTCGATGTCGCAAGCCCCTTCGAACCCGCCGCCGTGCTTGATCGCGTTGGTGACGAACTCGTTCAAGATCAGACCGCAGGGCACGGCTTCGTCGAGGGAGAGCCGCACCGGCGCGAGGTGAAAGGTCGTCGTGCACCCCGGCGCGAGCGAGCTGCACAGGTGCTGCACGAGGGAGCGCGCGTAGTCGTCGAGCCGGATGCTCTCGAGTTCTTCGCCGCCGTAGAGCAGCTGGTGCACCAGGGACATCGCGCGGATGCGATCGGAGCAGCACAGCAGGGCCTGCCGCGCGGCGAGGTCTCCGAGGCGATCGGCCTGGAGGCTCACCAGGCTCAAGACGATCTGCAGATTGTTCTTCACCCGGTGGTGCACCTCCTGGAGCAGGGTGCTCTTCTCCTCCAGCGACTGTCGCAGCTCCGACTCCAGACGCAGACGCTCCCGCAGGTCGCGCAGCACCAGCACGGCGGTCTTCGTGCCCGCGTGGAGGTCGGCGTCGAGCGGAGAGACCGCGACCTCGACGGAGATCGCCGTGCCGTCGGCGTCGACGGCGGTCTGTTCGATCCAGACGGAGGTGCCGGTGGCGGGAGCGTCGTCGGCGAAGACCGCGGCGTGACGCGCATCGAGGGCGGTGAAATCGGCGAAGACCGCGGCGAGAGACGCAGGCTTCGCCCCGAGGAGCGCCTGCGCGCGCTCGTTCGCCGAGAGCACCGCGCCGTGCTGGTCGATCACCAGCGTCGGGTCGGGCGAGCGCTCGAAGAGCGCCTCGAAGCGACGCTGCGCGCGCGTGCGGGTGAAGTACTCCTCGTAGACGTCGGCGATGCGCTCGATCATCGTGGGGAGCGCCTGCGTGGCGAGGTACCGTGACGAGGTGCCCACCTCGATGACCCCAATGACCCCGTGGGGGAGCGTGATGGGCGCGGTGACGAGCGCGTGGATGCTCGTGGCGGTCCGCTCGGTGATCGGTCCCCGGCGCTGCCAGACCTGCGTGCGGGCGGTCTCCCAGGCCCGGTGCGCGAAGTCTGTCGGAACCTCCCCCGGGGGCTCGTCTCCGGGCTCCGGGGGAAGGCTCTGGTGCGCGGCGAGCACGAGCTCTCCCCGGCCGTTCCCGGCGACGCGCCAGACGCGGGCGCGGACGATGTCGAGCTCTCCGCGCAGTTCGTGCACGATGTGCTCGGCGGCGTCGTCGTCGCGGGTGGCCTCGAGGAGTCGCTCGGCCACGCGCTGCGCGAGGTGGTGCTGGGTCACCTCGAACATCACCGCGAGAACCCGCTGGACCTCCCCCGCGGCGTCGCGCTGGGGGACGAGCACCATGCGAAAACGGATGCGCTTTCCCGAGGTGCCCCAGTCGATCGCCGCGAGCTGCAGGTTGATGGAGAACTCGGGGGTCTGCACGATCTCTCCGGCGTAGGCCCGGCGGAAGAAATCGACCATCCCGGTGACCGTGGAGAAGGGATCGGTGAGCACGTTGAAGCGCCCCACCGCGATCTCCGCCGAGGGGAGCCCGGTGAACTCCACCATCGCGCGGTTGAGCCAGAGCGCCACGCCCTCGCGGTCGTAGAGCTCGATGCCGACGGGTACGTACTCGAGCCCGGCGTAGAGAAAATCCCGCTCGGCGCGGATCGCGGCGAGCTCGCGCTCAAGGCGGGCGACCCGGGCGCGCAGGTCCTCGTCGGAGTTGTCAGCCCCGCTCGCACCAGGCGCCGAGGCACCTCCGGAATGCACAGTCATCGCCGCGGATCACAACGGGTCGAGGCGTCAGGGTCAAGTATGCGTCGCGTTCGCCTCGGTGCGCCGATGGATCCGCGCGGGGCGCGGGCTCGCTCACTCGGGCGTCGGCACGTAGGTCTGCACCCACTGGGGAACGTGGTTCCCCGAGGCGACGGCGGGATCGAGGTTCTGTCCCGGCAGCCACACCGCCGGCGCGCTGGGATCGCCCGTGGGCACATCGCCCTCCGCCACCTGCACCGCCGCGATCCAGAGCTGCGGCGCGACGTTCATCGCGCGGCCCGTCGCGTCGCCGGCGAAGCGCAGGCCGTAGGGGCGCTTCGACGAGAACGCCACCCAGTAGAGCGCCGCGCCGCGGAAGGTGCCGTGCGACGGGCCGAAGCGGGGCCAGGAGTTGGTCCAGGTCTGCGCGGTGTTGAGCGCGGTGAGATCGATGGGGGGACCGCCCGACGCGGGCACGATCATCACCCGCGTGCCGGGGTTGTCGTACCCCGAGCAGTTCGCCGCGCGCGCGGTGCGGTCGACGGCGTAGGCCTGATCGTTGCCGGGCGCGTCGCAGCGCACGCGGTTGAAGACCACCCAGCGCGCATCATCGCTGAAAGCGGGATAGTGGTTCGTGATCGCCCGACCCGCGCGGGGCACCAGCAGCGTCGGTGCGCCCACCCGGTCGCCCTCCACCGTCGCGACGTAGACCTGGCCGTAGGGCGCGAGGTCGCCGTTGTCGCGCGCGCGGTCGCCGCAGGGGGGATTGTTGCAGTCGTACATCCCCTGGTTGAAGCCCACGAAGGCCAGCCGCCGGCCATCGTCGGACCACTGCGGCTGCGTCGTGCGGTCGTCGTCCCGGAGCCCCGTGGTGAACAGTGCGCCGCCGATGGGACCGAGGGACGCGTCGGCGCGGCGCAGGGTCATCGCGCCGCGCAGCACCGTCACCACGCGCTCGCCGTCGGGCGACAGCGCCGACATCGACGCGAAGTGCGCGGGGCCGCCGTAGGCCCGCGGCGCGAGGCGCTGGGCCAGGGGACGGCGCGTCGCCACGTCGATGAGCGCGAAGCTTCCGGGGTCGCTGCCGCCGTAGGAGATCCCCATGCGACGGCCGTCGCGGGAGATCGCGTGGCAGCCGACGCAGGGGCGCTCGCCGGCGATCACCGGCGCGTCGCGTCCCTGCTGGTACCAGCACTCCGGCGAGATCCCGACGCGGGAGAGGTCGAGGCGATGGATCGCCGTGGGGGGATAAGGAGTCCGGCTCATGTTCCCTCCGGG
>JBILLI010000843.1:0-3279 GCA_044376155.1 Polyangiales bacterium | reverse complement strand
CTGCGCGGCGAGGTCACGCTCCTGCGCGGCGAGGTCACGCTCCTGCGCGGCGAGGTCACGCTCCTGCGCGGCGAGGTCACGCTCCTGCGCGGCGAGGTCACGCTCCTTGCGGGCCGCGTCTCGCTCCTCGGCGACGGTGGGCCAGAGGGCACGTCCCTCGGGGTCGTCGGCGACGCGCAGGGTGTCATCGTCGACCACCAGCCACGCGTCGAGTTCCTCGGTGCGCGCGGGTCCCGCGCCTGCGTAGATGCGATGAAACCCGCTGCGCGTGCGGCGCCACACCTGCAGCAGGTGGGGACCATCGCCGTCGTCGCGGCGCCCGAAGCCATCGGGGTCAAAGACCCAGAGTTCATCGACCCCCGAGGCGGCATACTTGCCCGGACCGTGGTTGTAGTCCTTGTGGGCGGTGTCGCGGCCGACGACTTCGACGGCGAGGCGGGGCACGCCCGTGCCCTCTTCCCAGGTGAGCACGCTGCGCCGCCCCTCGGGCAGCGCCGGCTCCAACCACAAGATGTCGGGGTCGACGCCCACCCCGGGATGCGCCTGATCCCAACGGAACGCGACGTTCGCGAGGATCGACGCGTCGCGACCGTGCCGCGCGACGTGCGCCTCGAAGACCGACTGCAGGGTGTTCTCGCGACGCTGGGTGTCTGCGGTGACCGGCATGTTGAAATCGTCCGTGAGGTACCAGTGCTCCGGAGGCGCCGGAGCCCAGATCGGTGCCGTGCTCGCTGCCATGTGTCGCATCGTATCGCGTATCTCCGCAGCGACGCCAACCCTCAGCCCAGCGCGCGCTGGAGCAACCACATCACCGAGCACGCGCCCACCGCCTCGACGATCCAACGCCGCGCGCGCGACGGGTCACCGACGACCCTCCGCGCGAGCGCGCCGACCGACAACACCCCCGTGAGGAACACGATCTGCCCGAGCTCGACGCCCACGTTGAAGCTCAGCAGCGCCCACCCCCGCTGCGCCTGCGGGAGCCCCACCTCGCGCAGCGCGCTCGCGAACCCGAGCCCGTGCAGCAGGCCCACGGCGGCGCTGAGCCCCGCGTGTCGTCGCGGCGGCGGACGGCCCTGCGCGAGCTCCAGCGCGAGCAGCGCGACGCTCAGCGCGATGCACGCCTCCACCGGCCGCGGCGGGAGCTGCACGAGGCCCAGGGACGACAGCGCCAGCGTCACGCTGTGACCGACCGTGAACCCCGTGACCGAGGCGAGCAGCGCGCGTCGACCGCGGATCCACAGCGCGAGGCAGAGCGCGAAGGCGAGGTGGTCGAAGCCCTCGGCGATGTGCCGCGCGCCGAGCGCGAGGTAGCGCACGAAGACGCCGCCGCCGCCTGGCGCGTCGAGCTCGCGGTGCGTGTCGTCGAGGGTCTGCTCGGTGACCCGTCCGTCCGCGAAGCGCACGCGGGTGAGGACCTGCACCCCGCTGCCCTCGAGGCCGCGCACGGCCAGGGACGCGCCGCGCAGCCCGGCCCGACAGCGCCACCGCGCCCGCAGCGCGCGGGTCTCGCCCTCGCGGGAGATCGCATCGGCAGTCTCGCGCGTGCAGCCCGCGGGCAGCGGCACGTTCATCGCGTCGCCCTGCTGCTCGGTGCCCGACACGCGGAGCGAGAGCTGCACCAGGCCGTCGACAGACTCCTCGATCGCCAGACGCCCGAGGCCCAGCGGGTGGGCGCGCGCGACGGCGCCTGCGAGGCAGAGCGCGAGGGTGAGGACGAACCTTCGTCGACGCGCATCTCGCTGCGCGGCAATGGCATTGCGCCCCGGTGTGCGCCGCGCGTCCACGCCGAGTGCCTACTCCAACGCGCCGCGCCCGTCGAGCAGCGCCACCCTTCACCGCGGCGGCGCGGCGCCGACGATCCCGCGCCGTGCCCATCAAGGCCGCCGACATCGCGGCTCGCATCGCGGCGCTGGACGACCTCGCGGCCGAATTCGTCGAGCGCTGACCACCGGGCGAGGCCAGGGCCCACTGCCGTCAGCCATGCATCCACGCGCTCCCGTCGGTCAGCGCGAGGGGGAGCGTGCAAGACGTCACGACGACCTCCCCCTCGATCGTGGGACGGCCGCGCAGGGCCGAGATGTCGCACCGCTCGAAGCGGGTGTTGGCCAGACGGAGCCCGTCTACGTCGGCGCCGCGGAGGTCACACCCGATGAAGGTCGCGTCTCGCGCCGATCCCCGAGGATCCCACGCGCGCCCGTCCTGACGGCGCAGGCGTGCGTCGATGAAGGAGCAGTCGGTGAACCGCGCGCCGACCCAGGAGGCGTCGGTGAGGTCAGCCCCGTCGAAGCAGCACGCCTCCACGGCGGCGTCTTCCCAGCTGCTCCGACGCAACGACGCGCGCATGAAGCGAGCGCCCAGCACCGTGGCGGCGTCCAGGCAGAGCAGATCCGCGCTTGCTCCCTCGGCGATGACCCCGGTCCATTGAGCCCCTTGCGCGCCGGCGTAGTGAAGCCTCGCCCCCGTCGCGTCGACGGCGTCGAAGCGCGTGTCGCGCAGATCTGCGCCGACGAGCGACGCCCCGCGCAGACCCACCGACTCGAAGCGAGCCGCGACCAGACGCAACCCGTGCAGGTCTTCGCCCGAGAGCTCGGCCTCGACGAGCACGAGCTGCCCCTCGCCCCGACGACCGCCCGCGAACCAGCGCACGTGCGCGGCGATGCGCGACTCCCACGCCCGCGTCTCCAACCGTTCAGCAGCCATACAGGCCCACGAAGGATCTCACGCCAGGACCCGCGACGTCGGGGCGTCCCCCACGTGAGCGCTGGCTTCGCGCCTGCCACACCGGGACGGTGGCGATCCAGCCGCATGCGATCCACGGTGTGGCCGCGTCGCGCTGGGAGGTTCCAGGTCGCCGCAGGCGCGATGGGTTCCGCCGGAGCGCACGATGCCAGGGTCGACCGGCTGGTGCCTCGCGGGACCGCACGCGATCATGCGCGGTACTGATGGAGCGCTGGGGATGAGGACCTTCAAGAGTTATCAGGGTGTGCTGGTCTCGGACGTCGAACACGACTTCGTCACGAGGTCGCATCGCGACGTGCCTCGCGCGTTGTTGGCCGACTGGATCGCGCTGGTGGGTCGGCTCGCCGCGCTGGTGCACCCGGGGTTCTCGGTTCGAGCACCCACCGATGCCGACGTGTTCAAGACCGAGAGGACCTTCTCCGACGGGCCGTACGGCGCGAGCGAGGACGCCTACACGCTGGACTACGCCTTTCTCGACCTCGTCGACGCCCATGGGGTCGGCGTGCACATCTCGTTCGAGGAGGGGCGGCGAGAGGG
>JBILLI010000842.1:0-3280 GCA_044376155.1 Polyangiales bacterium | reverse complement strand
GTTTCCGCCCCGCGCAGTGCTTGCCACGCCTCGACCTGATGGGTGAAGGGGTGCCAATCGGCGCCGAAGCGCGACGGACCCACGCGGTCCATCGCGTCGACGAGGCTCGGCGCCAGGAGCGAGGGCGCCAGGGCGCGCATGGTCTTCGGCGCTGGTGACCACCCGAAGGTGGCCTCGAAGACGGGGTCTGCGAGAAAGCTCCCGGCTGCCCCCGCCTCACGCTCGAAGCGCGCCGCGAGGTGTCGCCGCAATACGGGGTTCACCATCCCGAGGCGCGAGAGGTAGGCGCGTGCCGCGCGGGTCGTGAGGTCGCGCGTGAGAGCCGTGAAATAGCGGTCCTGTTGCATCGTGGTCATCGTTCATCCCCCGAGCGCGCCGAACTCCGAAAGCGCGCGAATGGTCGTCCAGAGCTGGATGTCGGTCCAACGCTCCCCGTCAAACTCACGCAGCGCGCGGAGGTCGAAGAGAGTCGCCGGCGCGATCGGTCGATCGGTGACTGCCGAGAGTGCGAGCACGATGGGTGCTCGAAGAAAGTCTTGCCGCCATGTCCCGTCGTCATCGGGGAGGTACGCCCGCAGTCGAGGCGGCAGCGACGCCACGGCGTCTTCGTAGCTGGGCCAGCGTGGCCAGTGATCGTCAGCGTGAAGCTGGTAGAGGCGCTGAACTGCGCGCCGGATATTCTCCGCCGTCACGGCGTCGGCGATGACCCGTTGCCCGAGGAGCTGCACCACCATTCTGTGTTCGCTGTCGTCCAACGCGAGTCCTGCACGATGGATCGAGACCGAGAGCAGAACCCCCACCGCGGGACGACGGATCGACACCTGCGCGAGCAGACCAGCGAGCTGCCGTGTGAGAACCTCCGTGACGGCTCCACGAAGCTCCTCGGGTAGCGTGTCGAGGCACGCGCTCTTCCAACGCTGCAACGCGTTCGTCCACGCGCCGAGGGAGACGGCGTCCCAGAGAAAGGGCAGGCGCTCAAGGCCGTTCCAGAGGGCCTCGAAACGCGTGCCTCCCCACAGCAAGAGCGCCAGCGCGGAGGCCTGGGGATTCGCGACGAGGCGATCGACGACATCAAAGGTCGTCGCTGGGAGCTCGCCGACCGTGGCCACAAAGCCCTCAAGTTCGCTCCACGCCGGGTGCTGGGCATCGCACGCGAGCTCCGCGATAAGCGCGTCGAGGGCGGCGACCCTCTCGCGCGTCGATGCGATGCGAATCACACGCTCCAGTGGTGGCACAGCGTCGTCGGGGGCAGGCGGGGGCAGGCTCAGGGTCGGAACGGCGAGGTCATGCGGCGCGACCTCGGTGAGCGTCGGACGGAGGCAGCACCACGCGCCGAGCCATCCCACCACAAGCCAGGGACCCGGTGTTCGCGTGGCGCGATCGAAGCTCCAGCGGCCGTCACCCACGGGTGCGAGCTCGATGGAATCGCGGCTCGTCGGCCGCCACATTGGTCGCGCCTCGATACGGAGCGAGGTAACCGGGGCGCCGAGGTCCGCCTCGCCCTCGCGGGTGAGCACGACCTCGTCGCCCTCGAAGCGCAGCGAGCCGGCGAGGCGCCCGACCCGGAGGACTCCGTGAAGGCGTTCGCCCCCCGCAACCTCCACACCGAGCGCGACGGCCGCGTCGATGTCGAGGCTCATCGCGAGGCGCAGTTCGATCTCCGATCGAACGCGCGCGAGGTTCATTCGATAGAAGCCTGTCGCCTCTTCGGCGATCTCGACGCGGAACTCCCGCTGCGGAAGGTCGTGGGCAATCGCGCGGCCCACGAGCACCACTGGGTGTCGCGTCGGCGGCACCTGGATTTCGAGGGTCACCCCGGCGATCTGCTCGACGGCGAGACCCGCCCCGTCACCGAGGAGGGTTCCTCCCTGAAGAAAGCGCACGCCAGGGCAGGGCGACGGCAGGTCGAAGCGAGCGCGGCGCCCATTATCCCAAGCGACTTCGATGGCGACCTTGCCCCGGTCGCGGGTACCTTTTTGCCCGCGCACCAACCAGCGATCGCCGTCGCGCTCAGCGGTGAAATCGTCGCTCGCCACCCGCACGAACGCTTCGTCGAAACCTCCGAGAACCAGTGTTGGATCGCCGTCTGAAACCGACGCCGGCCACTTCACACTGAACTCTGTCGGTAGAACAAGCTGCCGACCGCGGAACCGAACGCCCGCGACTCCGGCCCATCGAACATCGACTTCACCATGACAGGCGTCGTCCCACGGCCGCCACGTTGATGTGCCAGACGGTCTCCATTGGAGTTCGACCGTCGGAACGGCACGGCGCACTCCAAGGTTGTCGACGGTGTAGATCCGAGGGGCACCCCGCCACGCGGGCACAGCGCCATCGACGATGGGGAGCGGGACACCATCCCAGATAACATCGACGTGCGTCGACGCACCCGCGCCGGTGCCCACGAGGTAGCGCTCACCCTCGGCGTCGGTAATCTCAACCTCACCCGCCACCGCAAGCACGGCCCGCTCGCCCGGATCGACCCAGCCGTCCTTGCGAACCGTCGCCCCATTTCCTGGGACAAACGCCCCTGAGATCGGGAGCACGACGCGCAGCTCAGAGAGGACGCTCAGAAACGACGCCGTCGCAACGAGCCGCTGCCGTTGCTCGTCGTCTGGGCTTGCCTCAAAAACCCACGGGACGTCGCCGAGCGCTGCGCCACCGGGGAGCGGCACTGTCGCGAGCGAGCCCTCCGCGGAGACGGCCGAGAGGTCGAAGCCGGTGCTCACCAGCGACGGAGGGATCTCGAGCCCCGAGCGGCCGTAGCCCTCGAGCAGGAAGAAGTCTTCACTGCCCGATCCCGCGCGGCGTGTGCAATGCGCGAGCAGCAGCGGACGCTCCCGACGCGGCTGCACGAAGATACTGAATCGGGCGGGAAGCGTTCCTACATCAAGGCGCAACAGCGTCGCGAGCGCCACGGCGCTCACCTGCGAGGGGCAGCGTACGGTGCGACGCAGGATCCAACGCTCATCGGCGCGCTCGAGGGCGGTCTCGACGCGCAGCGCGAGCCGGGGCCGATGCACGACCTCGACGGCGTCGGCGACGAGCCCGCGCAGGAACTCCCTCGCGATGGCGTCGTCGAGGCGGAGCGGAAGCGCCTCGCGCCACCCGGGCTGCTGCTTCTCCAACGCATCGAGGGGATCGCCACTCGACGGAAGCGACGCGCGTAACGCCCACACCGCATCGACGAGCGACCCGCCGATGACGAAGACCTCGTTGCGCCGCAGTGAGACCGGGAGGTGGAGCGCCGCCCTCCCCGCGAGCTCCGTCGGGTCGGCGC
>JBILLI010000841.1:0-3281 GCA_044376155.1 Polyangiales bacterium | reverse complement strand
ACTCGCCGGCGAGTCCAAACGTCAGGCCCGGTCGAGCCCCCACGCGCGGCGCACGCGGGCCTCGGCGACGCCGAAGAGCAGGCGGTCCGAGGCCATCCCGAGCGCCACGATCACCAGCATCACGCCGAGCACCAGGGCCATGTCGTGGAGCTCCCTCCCGAACTCCAGCACCTGCCCGATCCCGCCGCTCACGAACAAGAGCTCTCCCGCGAGGAGCGAGCGCCACGCGAAGGTCCACCCCAGGCGCGCGCCCGAGAGAACCCCGGGCAGCGCCGCGGGGAGGATCACCCGGCGCCACAGGGTCCACCCCTCGGCCCCCATGGTGCGCGCCGCGCGGAGCATCACCGCGGGGATGGTGTTCACCGCGCCCTCGGTGGCCACCGCGATGCTCAACAACGAGCCCAGCACCACCACGGTCTGAATCGCCGCTTCGCCCAGGCCGAACCACAAGAGCGCCAGCGGGAGCCAGCACACCGAGGGCAGCGCTTGCAGCCCCAGCACCACCACCCCGAGGGTCTCCTTCACGGCCTTCAGCCGCGCCAGCGCGATGCCCAGGGTGACCCCCACGACGAGGGAGATCCCGTAGCCCACCGCGAGGCGCCCGAGGCTCTTGAGCACCGCGCGGTGGAGCATCCCCACGCGCGCGTTGGCCCACAGCGCCCGCGCGACATCCCCCGGACCCGGGAACAGCGTGGCGTCGGCGAAGCTAGATGCCGTCGCCCAGATCGCCAGCAGGGTCGCGAGGAAGAGCGCCGTTCGCACCGGTCCACGCATCGTCCAGCTCCTCTCGAATGACCTTCTCGATCTCGATGCGCAGCTCGCGCTCGACCACCAGCGACATCTCCGCCACGTCGCGGTCGTTGGCCCCGCGGGGCCGGGCGAGGTTCACCGCGAGGTCGCGCTTCAACCGCCCGGGGCGCGTGCCCATGATCAGCACACGGTCACCGAGGCGCACCGCCTCGCGGACGTTGTGCGTGACGAAGACCACCGTCTTGCGGGTCTCGAGCCAGATGCGCTCCAGCTCCGCGTGCAGCACGTCGCGGGTCTGCGCGTCGAGGGCCGCGAAGGGCTCGTCCATGAGCAGGATGCTCGGCTCCCCCACCAGCGCCCGGGCCAGCGCCGCGCGCTGCCGCATGCCGCCGCTGAGCGCGTGGGGGTGGTGATCGCGGTAGCGCCAGAGGTGCACCATGCGCAGGTAGCGCTCCACCCGCTGCGCGCGCTCACCCGCGGGGACCTTCGCGACCTCCAGCGGGAACGCCACGTTCTGCGCCACCGTCAGCCACGGGAAGAGCGCGTGCTCTTGAAACATCACCGTGCGGTCAGGCGCGGGGCCGCGCACCGCCGCGTCGCGCACCGTGAGCTCCCCCGTGCTCACCGACTCCAGGCCGGCGATGAGGTTCAGCACCGTGGTCTTGCCGCAGCCCGACGGGCCGCACACGCAGACGAACTCCCCCGCGCGGATCTCGAGGTCCAGGGACTCCAGCGCGCGAGAGGTGGCCTCGGGCCACGTCTTCGTCACCCCGCGAAGGCGGATCAACGGCGCCGCCGCGCCCGCGCGGGAGGGCTTTGCGTCAGGCAGGGCGGTGCTCAGGGTCATCGACGGATTCCGCGATACTGAACACATCTCCATTCTACGCGCAAGTTTCACCGAGGCGCTCACGGGCGGCGGAGGGATGCTGGGCGGGGACGACGCGGCGCTCAGACCGCGGCGGAGTCGAGGTCGAAGAGCGAGAGCTGCGTGCTCGAGGCGCTCTTCTTCCAGAGCACCGCGACGGTGCCGCCCGAGGCCGTGAGTCCCACGATGCGGCGCGTGCGGGGGCTGCAGCGCTCGAGGTCTTCGAGCACCGTGGTGCGATCGAGCACGTCGCCGCGGTCGCGCAGGAGCGCCACGGAGAGGCCGTCGCTCACCAGCACCGCGTCGGTGCCCACGGGCACCGCGAACGCGCACTCCCAGAGGAACTCCGTGTCGAAGCCCCGCGCCCCGGGCATCGCCTCGGGCAGCGGCCCCCAGCGGGCCTTCGGGGTGTTCGTCTCCCAGGTGAACGCGCGCTGGTCGGTGTCGATGTACTTCACAAGGTGGTCGAGAAAGGCGACGTCCCAGCGATGCGTCGCACGGGCGCGGAGATCCTGAGCGCGCGCGAGGCGCTGCGCCTTCGCGGGGACGAAGCGTCCGGGGTGATCCCCGCCGATGCGCCACACCACCCCGCCGAGGCCCAGCGCCCACACGCCGTCGGGGGCGGGGCAGAGGGTGCAGCCCGCGGCCCAGTCCCAGCGGCGCTCGACCGTGCCGTCGGGTCGCCAGTGTGCGAGTCCGCCGCGCGCGCCGAGGTACGACGCCACGGTGTAGAGCGCGCCGTCGCCGCCCCAGGTGTGGGCGAAGAGGTCCTCTTGGGTCTTGGGCAGGAGGTGCGTCTCGGCGACGCCCCGGGCGATGTCGACCCCCACGAGGGCGTGGCGCTCGCCGACCGACGCGCGCACCACCGCGCGGGACCCGTCGGGAGAGATCGCGACGAGCGGCGCGCTCTGCGTCTGGTGGTTGATGGTGATGGGGGCGCCGCGAGGGGTCTCGAGGTCGAGCACGAGGTCTTCGCGACCGCGCTCGCCGACGATCAAACGTCCGCGGCGGGTGTCCCCGTCCCAGCGCTCCCCCATGGCCGCCCAGCGAGATCCGTCGCGGGAGACCTCCACGGAGTCCCACCATCCGCGCTCCGGGGCGGGCAGCGCGCGCGCGGCGGGGGCGTCGGGGCGAGGGCGAAGGTCGATGGATCCGCCCGTCCCGCTGCCGGGGCGTGACACCAGGGCGAGGCCGCCGTCGGGCGTCAGCAGCGCGCGGGAGACGTCAGGCGCATCGAGGTTCGCGCGCAGTCGGAGCGAGGGGTGGAGCGCAAAGGGGACCTTCGGTCGCGGCGGCATGGGTGCGTGGGAGGGTATCCGATGGAGGTGCCCTCAGACGACCACGCGTGCGACGCAGGCCGCGAGGGCCTCCCAGTACCGCGGGTGCTCCGAGAGGTTGTTGTGGCCGCACCCCGGGAGGATCACGCGCGGCCACGAGGTCGGCACCGGCGTCGTGCGGAACACATCTCCGCAGCGCGCTTGTTCTTACGGTGAATTCGCGGTGCGTGGCCCCCTTCCCCGGCCCTTCCCCCGCCTCGGGCTCACCTCGGGACACATCTCTGAAATGCGCTTGTTCTTGTGGTGAATTCGCGGTGCGTGGCCCCCTTCCCCGGCCCTTCCCCCGCTTCGGGGGAAGGGTGGAGAGCCGCGATCTCAGGAATGGTCCA
>JBILLI010001022.1:0-3282 GCA_044376155.1 Polyangiales bacterium | reverse complement strand
TGGGGAACGCGCTGGGCTTTCCCGCGTGCTGCGTGGAGGCGTTCTGCGCGCGCCTCGTGCGAGGGGTGGACCGGCTGGTGGACGGCGGTCTCGGAGGCTACGCAGAAGATTATGTCGCCTCGCGCGCCGCGTGGGTGAGCGCGCCTGATGCGCGGGTGAACCCGTTGCTGATGCGTGCGGGCGCGCAGCTCGTGTCGTTCTATCCGTGTCGCTTTGATTGCCCGCGCGCGGTGTCGCTGGCGGAGTCGGTGCGCGCGGTGGTGGCCGCGCGGGACGCGGGCGCGGCGCGGGCGTTGATGGCCACGCTCTCGCGCGCGGTGGTGGTCGCGAGCGACGGCGCGCGGGCGCAGGTGGTGGTGGAGGGGGCAACGGTCGCGCGGGCCGCGGCGCCGACGCGCGAGGGGGTGGCGGACCCGCGGGATGTGGCGCTCGCGGGCGCGCTGGTGGGTGTGGCCGTGAGGGAGGACGGCGCGGTGCGAGGGATGGATCCCGTGCGGGGGGAGCCCGGGTGGTGCGTGCGCTTCGATGCTCGTGCTTGACCGCGGGGCGGCGCGTGTTGAGATCCCCCGCACGGTGCTGGCAGAACAGACGACGGAAGGGGCGGAGGTGAGCGCGGGGTTCCGTGATCCGCCGTCGCTGGAGCCCGAGGCCCTCGCGCTGCGGCGGGAGATCGCCGCGGTGCTGGTGCGCGCGCCGACGCTCCCGGTGGACCTCCCCGCGTTTCGCATGCGGCTCGTGGACGTGCGCGCGGAGAAGCGGGCGGTGTCGCTGCTCGTGGGGTGGGAGAGCCCCGTGGCCGCGCTGAAGATCACCGCGCGGAAGGGGGAGGCGGGGGTCGTCTCGCTCGGCCGCGGGACCGCGGTGGAGGTCGCGGTGGAGGCGCTGCACGAGTCCGCGGGGCGGCACCGCGAGGCGCTCGATGCGATGGCCCGACGGATGCGCGAGGCCATCACGAACGCGCAGCGGGACAAGGCCTTTGAGCTCGCCGAGCGGCTGCGCGCGCTGCCCGTGGGGGTGCCCATGGAGCACTACCGACAGCTCGTGTGGGGCACCGTCGCGCAGGGCCTCGTGCGCGTGGGCTTCGGCTGCAACCAGGACTGCGGGCTCTGCTGGCAGGACCGCGACTGGGGGCGGTTCCCGCCCGAGCAGGTGCTGCGATGGATCGAGGACCTCCGCGCGCTGGGGGCACAACGCCTGATCATCTCGGGCGGTGAGCCCATGCTCGACCGCGCGCTGGACGGGTACATCCGCCGCGCGAAGGCGCTGGGCTACGAGGAGATCACCCTGGAGACCAACGCGATCCAGTGCGCGAAGCCCGGGCTCGCGGAGCGTCTGCGGGATGCAGGGCTGGACCTCGCGTTCGTGTCGGTGCACAGCGGCGACCCCGAGGTCTCGGACGGCATCACCCGCGCGCCGGGCACCCACGCGCGCACGGTGCTCGGGGTGCACGCGCTGATGGACGCCGGGGTGCCCGTGAAGTTCAACGCGGTGATGACGGGCGAGGGGCTCGATCACCTCGCGGGCCTGCCCGACTTTCTCCACGCGGAGTTCTCGCGGCACGGTGTGCCCCTGCGGCTGATGCTGTCGTACCCCACGGAGCCGTGGGACGAGGGGTTGTTCGCGGCGATCCTGCCCGAGCCCGAGACGCTCCGTCGGGAGCTGCGCCGCGCCCTCGACCGCTGCTTCGCGCTGGGGGTGCAGGTCGACGGGCTCGACGGGCCGTGCGGTCCGCCGCTGTGTGCGCACGGCGCGGACCGTCGGGTGGTGAGCCTCGAGACCGTGCGCGAGGCGCTGCCGTTTCGTCGCTACCTCCCGGTGTGCGAGGGCTGCGCGGTGCGGAGCGCGTGCTTCGGGGTGCGCACGCACGACGTGTCCCTCTACGGCGACCGCTGCGCCTCGCCGGTCGCCTCGCCGGGTGCGTCGTCGTCGGTGACGATCGCGCGGGCACAACCTTAGTCGCCGTCGAAGACCAGCAGCCGCGGCACGCGCGGTGTGGAGAGGCCCCAGCGCGCGGTCTCGACGTCGCCTCGGGACAGGGCGAGCGCGTCGGGCTGGAGGGTGAGCGCGTCGGCCTGGGCGAGCTGGGCGCCGACGCAGCGCGCGGCCGGTTCGGTGAGCCACGGCGTCGATCCGTCGTCGTGCATCACCGCGCGCGTGTAGCGGAGCCGGTCGCCGTCGGCGGCGCCGCCGACGAGGGCCCAGTGCGCCGCGACGCGCAGCGCGAGGACGGGGGTCAGCAGCGTGCGCCGGGTGGTCTCCGCGGCGCGCGGGTCATCGGCGCGAACGGCGTCGAAGACCTTGCGCGCGAAGGCCATCGCCCGCGGGCAACGCCCGTGGCAGGGCGCGAAGGCCACGGGGGAGAGGTGCGAGAGGGGGTGCAGCGACCAGTGGATTGGCCCCGCGTCCGCGAGGGCGCGGAGGCACGCCTCGTTGACCCCGTCGCGGTCGGCGTCGGGGCTCCGCGCGATCTGGACGAAGGCGTCGACGCAGCAGGGGGGGTATCCCAGCAGCGCGCCCGCGCGCCGCGCGCCGTCGTCGCTCCGGTCGCGCTCGGCCTCGGCGAGGGCGTCGGCGGCGTGCCCGTGGGAGGCGATGACGGAGTATCGGTCCCCAGGACCGCTGATGGAGAGGGCGGCGTCGAAGCGCCGACCGTAGGGGCCTTCGATGCGGGTGCGGAGCCCCTCGGACGCGAGGCGCCGCGCGAGGGCGCCGGCGACGTTCGCGGTGAGGTCCTCGAATTTCGCGACGCTCCGGGCGCCGCGGCGCAGCGCGACGAGATCGACCCTTCGCGGTGCGTCGTAGCGGATCAGCGCGGCGCGCTCGACCCTCTCCGCGGCGGGGGGGGTGCGCCGCGGCGCGAGGCCGACGAGCTCATAGAACGCCGCGTCTGCGCGCGCCGTGTCTCCTTGCGCGGCGCACGCGATGAGCAGGTCGTAGCGCGGTGTGAGCGTCACGGGCGTTGATAAGCACCTACCGTGATTGACGCTCCGGGGCGACGTCCCGAGGATGTGCGTGTCGTGAGCACCGCCCCGCCGAGCATCTCCGAGCGCATCGCCGCGCATGGCGAGCGCCTGCACGTCTCCATCGGCGCGGTCTGCAACAACAACTGCGTCTTCTGCATGGAGGAGGACCGCGACGGGCGCTACGTGAACAACTCCGCGATGACGCGGGAGCGCGTGCGCTGGATCCTCGAGCGGCACCGCGGCGCGGAGGAGGTGTGCTTCACGTCGGGGGAGCCCACCACGCGGCCGGAGCTCATGGACTTCGTCGCCTGGTCCCGGG
>JBILLI010000171.1:0-12132 GCA_044376155.1 Polyangiales bacterium | reverse complement strand
GAGCTGGCCGAGTGGTCGAAGGCGCTTGATTCGAAATCAAGTGTACCGGTAACGGTACCAAGGGTTCGAATCCCTTGCTCTCCGCTGAAGAAATCCGTTGGGCGCCGTCGAATGACCACTGGCGCTCCGGGAGAGGTGGCCGAGTGGTCGAAGGCGCCGCACTGGAAATGCGGTGAGCCCCGAAAGGGTTCCGCGGGTTCGAATCCCGCCCTCTCCGCTGCAGAACCAGAGCGCTGTCCCTCGGGGGAGTGACTGCGCGAACGCTCAGCCCGTGAGCGCGCGGCGTAGCTGCGTGAGGTCGGCGGTCTGGAACTCCTCCCGCGCGTGCCACAGGCGCACCTCGGGGCGCAGGCGGAGATAGATTCCGCGCGCCACGGAGAGCACCCGCGCGGGGTTCTGCTCGAACTGCACCCGCGTACCGATGCGCGCAAGGTCGTCGCGTTGTTCGCGGAGCCGCGCGGCGAAGCGCGCGACGTGGGCCGCGCTCGCGAGGTGATCCCGCTTCGACGCGTTGCATCCCGCGTGGGAGGGCACCAGGTTCTCCACCGCGTTCTCGGGGTGGCGGGACCATGCGATGAAGTGGTCGACCTCGACCTCGCGGGCGAGGCGGTGGTCGCAGTAGAAGCAGCGCCCGTCGTGCAGCTCCACCAGCGGCCCGCGCACCGCGGCGAGCGAGGCCCGCGACGCGCCGAAGAGAAAGTCGTCGAGCCGCGCGTCCTGCACCAGCGCGTCGTTCAGCCGCGCCACCTTCTGCGCCCAGCGCCGCTGCACCGCCGGGCGGATCACCCCCGCCATGCTCACCAGACGCTCGGCGGCGCCGGGCTTGAAGCGAATGAGGTTGTCGAAGTCGTTGCGACGAAACGCGCTGGGAGACAGAGGGTTCTGCACGCTCCAGGCGACGTCGTAAAGGAAGCGATGCTCCTCGCCGCCCGGCAGCGCCTGCACCCGCGGCAGGGGCATGAGGATCATCGTCCACTCCACCTCGCGCACGAGCGCCTCGAACGCGACGGGCGACGTCGCGCGCGCCCGGGCGAGGGGGGCGGTGGGATCACCCGCCGCGCGCCCGCGGAACTCCTCGATGAGTCGCAGCACCCGCGCGCCCTTCTCCGAGCCCGCGTTCTGTCGCAGCACCGCGGCGGTCTCGCCGAAGGGCGCGGTCTGCGGCCAGTACAGCGAGAGCACCTTCTCGGCGAGCTGCCGCGTGGTCACCGACGAGGGCGCCGCGCCGCTCTCGGTCGCGTGCTCCAGGCAGAGGTCCACCAGCGCGAGGAGCACGGCGAGCTTGTACGTCGACGTGAGCTGCGCCTGGTCGAGCAGCGTGAGCAGGGTCTCGATGAACGACGCGTCGTCGGCGTGGGAGGGCGCGGCCGCGGTGAGGTAGTTCCCCTTCGACGGGATCACATGGCGAACGCCGCCGCGCGGGTCGTCCATGTCGCCGCGGTACCGCGGGATCACGTGCACGTGCAGGTGCATCACCGTCTGCCCGGCAGCCTCCCCCGCGTTGAAGCCCACGTTGTACCCGTCGGGCCGCGGGTCGCGCGCGTCGAGCAGGCGCTTCACCTCGTCGACCAGCGCGAAGATCGCCGACTGCTCCGCGGGCGTCGCGTCGAACCACGTGCGCACCTCCCGACGGGGGATCACCAGGGTGTGACCGGGCGACACCGGGAAGCCGTCTTCGATCGCGAACGCGAGGGTGTTGGCGGCAACGTGACGGCTCGCCGGGAGCGCGAGAAAGGGCGAAGCCACCCGCGCATCGTAGCGAGACACCCCCGCGCCCGCGACCCCCGACGGCGTGATACGAGAACCGCCCATGTCGAAGAACGATCTCCCGTGGAGCAAGTCCGTTCCCGCCGGGCCCTGGGACTACATCGTCATCGGCTCGGGCATGGGCGGCATGACCACCGCGGCCACGCTCGCCTCCCTCGGTCGACGGGTGCTGGTGCTGGAGGGCCACTACGTCCCCGGGGGCTTCACCCACGAGTTCAAGCGCAAGCGCTGGCACTGGGACGTTGGCGTGCACGCCATCGGCGAGGTCACCGACAAGGCCATCCTCGGGCGCGTGCTCAAGGCCCTCACCGGCGAGCGACTCCAGTGGGCCTCGCTCGGAAACCCCTACGAGGAGTTCCACTACCCCGAGGGGTTTCGCATCGATTTCCCAGACAACCCCCGGGCGTATCGCGACGCGCTGCTGGAGAAGTTCCCGCACGAGCGCGCCGCCATCGACCGGTACTTCTCCCTCGTGCGACAGGCCTCGGGCGCGATGCGCGGGTACTACCTCTCGCGGGTCTTCCCCGAGCGCGCCGCGGCCCTGCTCGACCCGATCCTTCAGCGTCAGGCGAAGCGCTTCACCGCCATCACCCTGCAGTCGGTGCTCGACGAGCTCACCACCGACGAGCGCCTCAAGACCGTGCTCGCGGGGCAGTGGGGCTACTACGGCTCGCCCCCGCGCGAGGGATCCTTCGCCATCCACGCCGCGGTCGTGCGGCACTTTCTTCACGGCGCGCACTACCCCATCGGCGGCGCGGGCGAGATCGCGAAGGCCCTGCTCCAGAAGGTCGCCGACGCCGGGGGATGGACCGCCATTCGCGCCGAGGTCGACGAGATCCTCGTGGAGCGCGGCCGCGCGGCGGGCGTGCGGCTGGTGGGCGGTGAGGAGATCCGCGCGAAGCGGGTGGTGAGCGCCGCGAGCGCGCTGGTCACCGCGACGAAGCTGCTCCCTGCGTCCGAACGGCCGAAGCCCTGGGCCACGGGCATTCACGAACTCGCCCCGGCGCCCGCGCACCTCTGCGCGTACCTGGGCTTTCAAGGCGACATCCGCGCGGCCGGCGCGGGCAGCGCGAACCAGTGGTTCTGGAAGACCTGGCGCACCGACGACTGCACCTGGGACTGGGAGACCGAGCCCGAGGCCCCGGTGCTCTACACGAGTTATCCCTCCCTCAAAGACCCCGCCCACGACCCCGGCCCCGACCAGCTCCACACGGGCGAGATCGTGACCTTCGTGCCCTACGAGAAGTTCGCGAAGTTCAAGGGCACGGCGTGGATGAAGCGCGGCGCCGAGTACGACGCCCTCAAAGCCGACCTGCTCCAACGCCTGCTCGATGGACTCTTCACGCACCGCCCGGGGCTCAAGCCCCTGCTGCGTCACGCCGAGCTCTCGACGCCCATCACCACCGAGCACTTCGTGCGACCCGCGGCGGGGTCGATCTACGGCGTCGCGTCGTCGCCCGCGCGCTACGCCAACCCCTGGCTGCGACCGCGCACCCCGCTCAAAGACCTCTTCCTCTCGGGCTGCGACGTCGGCGCGGCGGGGGTCATGGGCGCGTTCGTGGGCGGGATCCTGTGCGCCACGGCGGCGGAGCCCCTGGAGGTGCTCCCGTGGCTCCGTCGGGTCAACGCAGGCGACGCTTCAGGGCGAACAGGTCCCGCGCGATGATGCCGACGGTCTTGAGGCCAGAACTCTTGCTGCGCCCCGCCCGCCGCGGCACACACGAGATCGCCACGGTCGCGTAGCGCACCCCGTCGCGCATCACCCGGATCGGGAACTCGAAGTTCAGAAAGAAGCTGTCGGGCACGAGCTCCCGCGGCGAGAAGAGCGCGCGGCGAAAGAGGTACGGCCCGTCGCTGCGCATCGTGACCCCGTGCACCGCGCGGATCAGCCCGCGCACCCCGGCGCTCATCAGCGTGCGGTGCCAGCCGTCGTCGCGGTCTTTGTAGATCGAGAACACCACGTCGACGGGCTCGCGCGCGGCGGCCTCGAGCAGCGCGTCGAGCTCCCCCGGCGGGATCTGTCCGTCACAGGGCAAGAAGGTGATCCACGGTCTCGTGCCGCTGGCCACGCCCGACTTGATGGCCGCGCCGATGCCGCGGTTGGTGCCGTGCGAGAAGGACTTGTACCGCGGGTCATCCCCGAGCACCGCGCGCGCCGCGGCGAGCGTGCCGTCGGTGCTGCCGTCGTCGACAAAGATGAGCTCGTGGTCCTCCCCCGTGCCCCGCAGCCACGCCAGGATCTCGGGCAGCACGGTGGGGACGTTCTCGGCCTCGTTGAAGGCGAATACGATGAGCGAAAGCGGGCCTGCGCTCACGGCGCCTCCTCGGGACGAAATCGCAGCACCCGGGCGGGGACCCCGGCGACCACGGCGTAGGGCGGGACATCTTCGGTGACCACGGCCCCCGCGCCCACCACCGCGCCGCGACCGACGCGCACGCCTGGGAGGATCACGGAGTTGATCCCGAGGTCGCAGTCGTCGTCGATGAACACCGGCGCGAACTGCACGGGCGAGAACAGCACAGGCACCGCGCGCCCGGCCTCGGCGTGGGTCGACGTGAGCACCTTCACCCCGGGGCCGATGCCCACCCGCGCGCCCACCGTGATCCCGCCGGCGCTGTGCAGAAAGCACTGCTGGCCGATCCAGGTGAAGTCGCCGATGACCATCTCGTTGCGGTAGTACCCCTTCAAGATCGCGTCGTGACCGACGTACACGTTGCGCCCGAGGGAGACGTTCTCGGGGTGAAAGATCCGCGCGCCCTCTTCGAACACGCAGTCTTCGCCGCACGCGCGGAGTTGCCCGGGCTCGAAGCGCCCGGTGCCGTGTGAGCGGTGACGGCGGGCGTAATCGCTCACGTCGCCTCCTCTTCGCGCATGCCGAAGGCCCGCTCGGCCAACAGGCAGAGCCCGCCCGTGGCGGCCAGGGCCATGTAGGCCGCGAACACCAGCAGCGAGCTCGCCAGCGACGCCTCGCGGGCCACACCCACGGTGCCGAAGAGCGTCACGAAGGCCACCTCGCGCTGCCCGAGCCCGCCGGGCGTTAGCGGGATGTACGTGAAGAGAATGATCACCGGGATGATCCGGAACGCGGCGATCACCCCGAGCGACGGCGCGAGGCCCAGCACCGGGATGGCCATGGCCGTGATCGCCGCGGTCTGCGTGAGCACCGAGAGCACGATCGAGAGCGCGACGCGCCCGACGTCCTTCGCCGCGGGGATCCACGTGACGATGGGGCCGAGCAGCGGCACGCGACGCACCGTCGACCGGAGCTCCTCGTTGCGCGCGAGCACATACGGGAGGGCGATGACCACCGACCCGAGGCCCAGCGCGCCCACCACCGCGAGCAGCATCGTGCGGGTCACGTTGTCGTCGCGCAGGTCGGGCGAGAGCGCCAGCGCCAGCACCGCCACGATGTTGAGCCCCACGAGCCCGGCGATGCGCTCGACGAAGATCACCACGAAGCTCGTCGCGGGCGTCGGCAGCGCCGCGCGGACCCGGTGCGCGCGCACGGCGTCGCCCGCCACCCCCGAGGGCAGCACGTTGAACCAGTGCCCCACCATGTTGTGCAGCATCAGCCGCCCCAGCGAGGGCACCGCGGTGCCGCCGTAGGCCCGCATCATCATGCCCCAACGAAAGCTGCCGATGAAGGTCGACGTGATGAGCGCGAGCCACGAGAGAAAGAGCGCGCCCGCGCCCACCTGCCGCGCGTGCGTCGTCACGCTGTCGAGGTCGACGCGGCGAAAGAGGTACACCAGCGGCAGCGTCGCGAGGACCAGCCGGGTGATGCGACCGGGCCAGCCCTGCCAGGCCGCGCGGAGTCCGCCCGGCGGGCGGGCCGAGGTCTCGACGGAGGCGTCGTCGCTCATCGCGCGCCCAGCCACCAGCGCAGCGCGATCGCCACCGCGAGGATCGCCGTCACCGCGCCCACCACGGCCCACGGGAAGGTCGCGGGGGGCGGGCGACGCGGGGACAATCCCGACGGGCGCACCGCCAACGGCGGCGCGGTCACCCCCCGGGGCGGACCGGGCGGCGCGCTCGGCAGGCGCGCGGCGATGGCGCGGGCGCGGCGGAGCTCCTCCGTCGGGTCGACGATCTGCTCGTGAAAGAGGTCGCGCATCCACGCGCCGAGGCTAAGGTTCGAGACGGTGATCCCCTCGGCGCGAACGACCGCGTCGAGGGCTTCGTAGAACGCGCGGGCGCTGGGGTAGCGCGCGTCGCGGTGGGGGGCGAGGGCGGTCATGAGCACGTCCGAGAGGGCGGGGGAGATGCGGGGGTTCACGTCGGCCGCGCGGGGGTAGTCGCCGCCGGTCACCATGCGGTGGGTCTCGGCCTCGGTGCCGCCGCGAAAGAGCCGCCGGCCCGTGGTGAGCTCCCACAGGATGATCGCCAGCGAGAACACGTCGGAGCGCCCGTCGAGGGCCTCACCCCGCGCCTGCTCGGGGGACATGTATGGGAGCTTTCCCTTGAGCTTTCCCGCGGCCGTCACGTGCTCGCGAACGAGCCGTGGAATGTTCCCTGTGGCGCTGGCGTCGGGCATCTCGAGCTCGTCGCGGTCGAAGCGCCCGGTGACCTCGGCGTCGCCCTCGTCCCACGCGATGTCGGCCTTGGCGATGCCGAAATCAACGATCTTCACCTCGCCGTCGAAGGTCACCACGATGTTCTGCGGGGAGATGTCGCGGTGCACGATGTTCATCGGCGACCCGTCGAGGTCCCGCTTCTCATGCGCGTAGGCGAGCCCCTGCGCGGCGCCGAGGCCGATGGCCAGGCAGTGCTCCAGCGGAAAGGCCATGACCCGCCTGGGCTTCATCGCCCGCACCACGGCGCGGAGGTCTTCGCCGTGGATGTGCTCCATCGCGATGAAGTACTCGCCCTCGGCCTGGGCCACGTCGAACACGCTCACGATGTTCGGGTGCGAGAAGGTCGCCGCGATGCGCGCCTCGCGCAGCAGCATCTCGATGAACGCCGCGTCGTGCCCGATGCCCGGCAGGATGCGCTTCACCACCACGAGGCGGTCCATCCCCGTGTGGGAGCGGTGCAGCGCGAGGTAGAGCTCCGCCATCCCCCCCTTGGCGCGCTCGCGCACGAGGATGTATCGCCCGAAGCGCCGGGGCAGCGGGGCTTCGTCGGTTGTGGCCGTTTGCACGTCGGCCTCTGCTGCCACGGGGTCGGCCACGTTGAACGTCCAGCGCCTTCAGTCGCGGCGCATCCTACGGAGCCGCGTGGGGGTGTCAATCACGCGTCTTCGCGGTCACGGCCGCGCGGACGCCGCGCGGAGAAGCGCCGCGTCGCCCGGGGCGAGGCCCGCAGGAACCGGCGCAGCGTCGGACACCGCGACGCCCGTGAGCGCGCGATAGAGCACACAGGCCGCGAGGTAGCTCCCGGCGAGGGAGGGGTGGCTCCCGTCGGCGTCGTAGAGCCCGAGGGCGGGCCGCTCGGTGAGCGCCAGAGCCCACTGCGCGCCCACGGGCGCGACCTCAGCGCCGTGGTTCATCGCCGCGCGTCGGTAGGCGCCGTCGAGCCACGCGGTCATCGTCTCGAAGTCTCCGCCCGACCAGGGCTGTGCGTACAGCGTGTCGCCGCTGCGTCGCGCCCAGGTCGCGAAGAGCACGGCGCGCGCGCCCGCCTCGGAGATCACCCCGGCGAAGCGCCCCACGTAGGTGTCGAAGTCCACGAACGCCGCGATGGGCTCCACGCTCTGCCCCTGCAAAACCACGGCGTTCCACGGGCCGACGCGCACGCGGTCCTGCCGCATGGCCTCCCAGTGCCGCTGCATCGTCGCGCCGCCCTCGGTCACCGACTCGACCTCGAGTCGCGGTCGCGACGGCGTGCCCGCCCCCGGCGCTCCGAGCGTCGCGATCATCGTCGGCAGGTTGTTGAAGTACGTGTAGCTGTTGCCGATGAAGAGCACCCGCAGCGTGGCGGGCGCGTCGGTCGGCGGCGCCACGTCGGGCGTGTCGGTGGGGGCCACGGCAGCATCCGTCGGGGGCGCCGCGGGCGTGTCGATCGTCACGACGTCCTGCGGCGCAAGGACATCGATGTGGTCGGGGGCGGCCGCGGCGTCGGGGCGGAGGACCGGCGGGATCGGGGTGCTCCTGCCGCAGGCGACGAGCACGAAGGGGAGGAGGGCGCGCATGGCGTCCCGAGGCTACCTTGCCCGTGGCTTCGCGCCGAGGACCTCGGCGGGCTCTCGCCCGAGCAGCGCGGCGACCTCTTTGAGCAGGGTGAGCCGCAGCGCCGGGAGCTGCATCGCCTCGGTCACCGCACGCTCGTGAAAGGCCCGCAGCTCCTGGGCGTCGCCGCGGAGGAACGCGGGGTCGAAGGTGTGAAAGACGTCGCCGCGGGCGAGGTCGACGGTGCTCTGGGCCACCACCCCCTCGGCGGTGGGCTCGGCGGTGAACTCCCCATCACGGTCCAGCCGGGTCTCGCAGGGGCCTACGCGGGTGGTGATCACCACCGTGAACGCGTTCTCCAGGGCGGTTCGCACGCCCGACTCGATGCGGTTCGACATGGAGCGACGGTAGCGCCCCAGAGCGCGCTAATCTCGTCGCGAGCCACGATGAGAACCCCCTCCCTTGCACTTTGCCTCGGTCTCCTCGGCTGCAACGCGGTGTCGTCGGGCGGCTTCGACCCCGATGCCTCGACGAACGGGGCGGACGCGCCCGCGGGCACCGACGGCGGGGCGCGTCCCGACGTGGGCGCCGCCCGCGATGGCACCTTGCCCGCGCCGGGTGACCCCGCGACGCGCAGCACCGATGAGGTCTGCGCGCGCTTTCGCGCCGAGTCGGCGCCCGGGCGTTCGGCCCCGGGGTGGACGCCCGGCGCGATGGCGTGTGACCCGGGCACGCTCTCGCCGCAGACCCGCAGCGCCGCGGTGCAGTCGCTCAACCTCTTTCGCTGGCTCGCCGGCCTCGGACCGGTGGGCGAAGACGCGAGCCGCCACGACTCGTCTCAGGCGTGCGCCGTGATGATGGAGCGCAACGGGATGCTCTCGCACACCCCGCCGAACTCGTGGATGTGCTGGAGCGAGGCGGGCTACGACGCCGCCTCTCACGGCAACCTCCTCGGCGGGCGCGGGGTCACCACCAACGCGTGGAACTCCATCGAGCGCTGGATCGACGACCGCAACGACGTCACGCGCACCCTCGGCCACCGCCGGTGGATGCTGTACCCCACCCTCGGCGACGTGGGCTACGGGCAGACCTCGGCCTTCGCGTGCCTCTACGTGCTGGGCGGGTTTCGCGGGAGCCGCACGCGCCCGTGGGTCGCGTGGCCCAACGCCGGCCCGGTGCCCGCCGAGGTCATTCCCCCGAGCTGGACCTTCTCGACGCAGACCCTCGGGTGGACCGAGGGCGTGAGCGCGGTGCGGGTCACGCGCGACGGCGCCCCTGTGGCGATCACCGCGGTGGCCCGACGCGCGCCGAACTACGGCGATGACACGGTGTCTTGGGACGTCCCAGGCGTGACTCCGGGCGCGGTGTACGCCGTGGAGATCACCGGCATCGCGATGGGCACGATGCGCTACGACGTGCGCCCGGTGGCCTGCCCCTGAGGGGCGCTCAGCCTCGCAGCACCACGATCCGACCCGTGGGGGTAGGCACGGTGCGCTCGTGCTTCGCGCCCATGCGCATGATCTCCCGCTGCGCCTCGACGAGCTCCTCGTCGGCGCGCTGCCCCTTGATGAGCAACGCCGCGCCGCCGCGCTTCAGGAAGGGCAGGGTCCAGGGGACCAGCACCACGAGGCGCCCCACCGCCCTCGCGGTCACCACGTCGTAGGCCGCGCGGTGCGGCGGACGGACCAGCGACTCGGCGCGCTGCGCGAGCACGGTGACGTTCGAGAGGCCCAGCGCGCGGGCGACGTCCTGGAGGAAGGCCGCCTTCTTCTGCGTGGCCTCGACCAGGGTCACCCGAAGGTCGGGGCGCGCGATGGCGATGGGGATGCCCGGCACGCCGCCCCCCGAGCCCACGTCGGCGAGGCACAGCCCCTCGCGCGGCGGCGGGATCAGCGGGATCAGCGTGAGGGCGTCGAGCGCGTGTCGGGTCCACGCCTCTTCGGGCGAGGTGATCGCCGTAAGGTTCATGCGCTCGTTCATGGCGAGCAGCAGGGCGAGGTACCGCCGCAGCCGCAGCGTCGCGGTCTCGTCGAGGGCAACGCCGAGGGCGCTCAGGCGCTCGGCGAGGTCGGCGGGCGCGTCGAGCGGCGGCGCGTCAGGCAGGGCGATGGGGTCGCGCTCCGCGGGCGGCACTCAGTGATGCCCCTGCCCGAGGGGCTCCAGCAGACCGTGAAAGGCGGTGTGCACCGCGCCCAGGGCGGCGGCGATGTCACCCCGGGGCGTCGCGCCACACGCGGTCCCCAGCGCCGTGGTGGTCGTCACGAGCTGCGTCACGGCGCTGCGCCACGCCGCCTCCTGCGCGCGCTCGGGCACGGGCATCGCCTGCACCGCGGTGGCGCGCTCGCCGAGGGTCGCGGCCTGCTCGCAGGTGCGGGCGTCGCGCGCCGCGCCCGCGTCGCTGTGCCACAGGGGCGCGAGGACGTCGTGGTAGGCCGTCACCGGCGCGGGCAGATCGTGGTGGCGGTGGCCGTGCCCGCCGCCCGAGTTCTCGGGGTGCGTCGCGGCGGTGGTGCCCTCGGCGGCGCGGGGCGTGCTGCTCGCGCAGCCCAGGAGGACAAGGGTGAGGAGCCCGATGCGGGGGATGGACATGGCGTGGCCTCCGAGTCGCCCCCGGGCGTCTGCGCCGCGGGGAGAGACCCGCCCGATACCACATGCCCCCGCGGGGCCGGAACCGCCGTTCGCCACGACGGCGCCTGGGGTGGCACACTGTCGGCGATGCGTGCGGTCCCCACGGCCCTTCTCGTGCTCAGCCTCGGCGCCTGCGCCAACACCGTCGACGGCTCGCGCGGCGCGCGCATGGACGCCGCGGCGCAGCCCGACGTGCCGCCCGGGCGAAACCCCGACGGCTTCGACCCCTTTCGCCCCGCCGACGTGCCGCTGCGCATCGACGCCGCGGTCGACGACACCGACCCCTGGGACCTCCGCGACGCCACGGTCTTTGACCAGCGCCTCGCGAGCTTCACCATCGGGCTCCAGGGCGGCGCGGGCGACGACACCACGAACTACTTCGGCGCGACCTTTCGGCTCTTTCCCCGGCCCGATGAGCCGCGCTGCGAATATGTCGCCGCGGGCGCGTGGTCGGTCCAGCGGTGTCGGCAGGACATCGCCTCGGTGCGCGACCCCCACCCCACGCCCTTCCCGAACGGCGGGGAGTTGCGGCTGACCGGGGGCATTCGCGACCTCATCCTGCGACCCGGGACCAACGGCACCTATGCCGCGCAGTCCACGTCCGACACCGTGTTCCGCGAGCAGGCGGTGGTCACCCTGCGGAGCGCGGGGAACGCCGCGGTCCCTGCCCTGATGGTCCCGGTGCCGATCCCGCCCGCGCTGCGGTTGCGGTCGCCCGTGTCGCTCCAGGACGTCGAAGTGCCGCGGGGCGCCGATCTGGTGGTGACCTGGGACCCCATCGCGTCGCGGCTGGTGGTCGTGACGCTGAACTTCGTCGAAGACGGTCCGCCGCGAACGTCCATTCGCGTCGACGTGCAGGCGGCGGGCGACGAGGGCCGCGCGGTGATCCCCGCGCGGGTGCTGCGCACGCTCTTCGCCGAGTTGCCGTCGGCGGTCGGCGGGATCACGGTGCAGCCCACGAACCTCGTGCTCTCGCGCGCCGGCGCGTGGCCGGTGCAGGTCACGGCCTTCGGTCGCGCCCTCACCGGATCGGTGCGGCTGCAGTGACCGCACGGCGCGCCGCGGTGTGGGCCGCGATGCTCGCGCGGACGGCGAGCGCCCTCGCGCAAGAGCCCGGAGGCACCGTCGGAGACCGCTGCGCGGTGACCCAATCCCCCATGCCCGCGCCGCTCGCGTCGGCCATCGCGCCGGGCGCGCCCGTGGCCCTGGTGGCACGCGGGGATGGCGCCTTCGTGGCCTTTCTCGATCGCCGCGGGGCCCTGCGCCTCGCGCGCACCAACGACGCCCTCGCCCCCCTCGCGGAGCCCCGTGAGCTCACCGCGCGCGGCGCGGCCTTCTCCATGACCCCCTCCCGCGACGGCGTCGCCGTGGCCTGGGTGGAGGATCAGCGCGCGCTGTTGCTGGGCCTCGTGGATGACGGCAACGAGCTTCAGAACGTGCCGCGGCTCCTGTCGGCGACCCGCTCGACCATCGCGCGGGTGCTGCTGACGCGCGCGGGGGAAGACTTCGCGGCGGTCTGGTCCACGGGGGGACTGGCGGAGGTGTACGCGGTGCGCACCGACGCGCTCGCGATCCCCCGGGGCGGCGCGCAGGGCATGGGCGCGGGGGAGATCTTCGACCTCGCGTGGC
>JBILLI010000170.1:0-12134 GCA_044376155.1 Polyangiales bacterium | reverse complement strand
TGGTCCCATCAGTGCGGCAGCGGCGCGAGGCCCGCGAGCATGTACCGCACCCACACCAGCCGCCGCATCGCCGCCACGCCCGGCACGAGGAAGGGCTCGCGCTCGGTCGCGACGCGCGCGAGCATTCCCGCGAGGCCCGCCTCGGCGCCGCCCGTGAGGGCCACCACGGTGCCGTACTGCGGCGCGCGGTACACATCCCAGCGCCACGACGTGCCCGCGAGCCCCTCGCGCCCTTCGACCATCACCGCGCCGTCGTCGGCGACGCGCCGACGCACCACGCCCTCGGCCTCGTCGAAGCTCGTGCGCAGCACCAGCCGCGCGTCGTCTCCGCCCTCGCGCCACGCGCTCTCGCGCACGCCGGGGATGTGCTGCGACCACGTGCTCACGTCTTCGATGCGCGCCCGGAGCTCTTCGGCCGAGCCCCACGTCTGCCCCGTGGCGGTGATCTGCCGCACGGCGCCTTCGGCGTCGGTCTGAAACGCGAGCACGTAGTAGCGAAGGTTGAGGTCCAGCCACGGTCCCGGCGGCGGCGGCGCGAGCGGGCCCGCGGGCACGTCGGCGGTGGGCGGACGCACCGGCGTCGGGCGCCCCGTGAGGTCGCGCGCGCGGCGAGAGACCGCGAGGCTCAGCGCGAGGTCCACCGCGACGTTCATCCCCGCGGTGAACGACGGGTTGCGGCTCGCCTGCCGCAGGAGCCAGTGCCCCTGCTGCGGATCGCTCCAGCTCGTGAGGACCATCATCGTGCGGCCGTCGGGCATCGGGCGCAGGTCCCACCGCGCGCCCGCGGGGCCGAGCTCAGACTCTGAGATCACGAAGTCCACCCGCCGCGCGCCGAGCTCGGTGATGCTCAGCGAGGCGTTCACCGTGAGCAGCGACGCCGGGATCTCGAAGCGATACGCCGCGCGACGGCCGTGCCGCGACAGCTCCGTCACCGTGCGCAGCGCGGGCATGAACGCGGGCCACTGCGCGGCTTCGACGAGCGCGCCGCGCACCACCGCGAGGGGCGCGTCGACCAGGGTCACCACCGTGGTGCGGGCGAGGGGACCTCCATCGGGGAAGTACACCAGCGCCGCCGCCCCCCGCGCGGCCACGGGACGCAGCGCCTCCAGCGCCTCGGCGTCGGGGGCGGTGATGGGCGCGCCGGGCTGCGCCGCGGCGACGGTGGAGAGCGAGAGCGTCAGGGCCATCGCGGTGAACGCGCGTCGTGTCATCACCCCCGCTCCGACGCGGGGGCGCGGCAGAATGTTCAGGCCTCGCCCTGGGTGTAGAGCGCCTCGATCTCGTCGGACCAGTTCGCGTACACCCGCGCGCGCTTCACCTTCAGCGTGGGCGTGAGCTCGCCGTCTTCCTGGGTGAAGGCCCGCGGCAGCAGCGCGAACTTCTTCACGGTCTCGACCCGCGCCAGGGTCGCGTTGACCCCGTCGACGTGGCGCTGAATCTCCGCGCGCACGTCGCCGTCGGTGTGGGCCTCGGCCGCGAGCTTCGCGGGATCCATCCCTCGGGACCGGGCGAATCGCGCGACGCCCTCGGGGTCGAGGGTGATCAGCGCGGTGAGGTAGTTGCGCCGGTCGCCGATGAGCACCGCCTCGCCCACGAGGTCACACGACTTGATCGCGGCTTCGATGTTCTTCGGCGTGATGTTCTTGCCGCCCGACGTGATGAGGATGTCCTTCTTGCGGCCCGTGATGGAGAGAAAGCCCTCGCCGTCGAAGGCGCCGAGGTCGCCGCTGTGGAGCCATCCGTCCTGCAGCGTGGCGGCGGTCGCCGCGGGGTCTTTGAAGTAGCCCAGGAACACGTTGGGCCCCCGCACGAGGATCTCTCCGTCGTCGGCGATCTTGACCTCGACCCCCGCGAGGGGCGCGCCGACCGTGCCGACGCGCGTGCGGTGCGGGAAGTTGAAGGTCGTGGGCCCGGTGTCTTCGCTCTGCCCGTAGACCTCGCGAATGGGCAGGTCCAGCGAGCGAAAGAAGCGGATCACGTCGTCGCCCAGCGGGGCCGCGCCGCTGACGCACAGCCGCGCGCGGCCCATGCCCAGAAGGGGCTTGAGCTTGTCGAAGATCAGCGTGCGGGCCAGCGCGAGCTGCAGGCGCAGGGGGAGGGGCACGGCCTGCCCGCGGTCGAGTCGGTCGTGCGCGCGCGTGGCGACGTCGCGCGCCCAGGCGACGAGCGCGGCCTTCGCGCCCTTCGCGTCCTTGAGCTTGCCGCTCACCCCGGTGTGGAACTTTTCCCAGATGCGCGGCACGCCGAAGAAGATCGTCGGCTGCACGCTGCGCACGTTGTCGGGCACGCGCTCGATGGACTCGGCGAAATAGATCGCGTAGCCCAGCGTCGCCGCGGCGTGCACCGAGAACATCTGCTCGGCGATGTGCGACAGCGGGAGGTACGAGAGCATCACGTCGACGTGCGACGCGTCGGTGAGCTTCGCGGCCTCGCCCGCGGTCCACGCGAGGTTGCGGTGCGAGAGCATCACGCCTTTGGGCGGACCCGTGGTGCCCGACGTGTAGATCAGCGTCGCGAGCCCCGCGGGCTCCAGCGCCGCCACGCGGTCGTCGACGTCGCGCTCGGGCACGGGCTCCCCCGCGGCGAGAAAGGCCTCCCAGGTGATCACCAGCGGGTCGTCGACGGGGGCCGCGCCGCGCATCAGCACCACGCGACGCAGCGCGGGCAACTTGTCGCGCTGGGACCTCACCTTCTCCCACTGCGCGCGGTCTTCGAGCACCACCACGCTGCACTCCGCGTGGGCGAGGATGTACTGCACCTCCTCGCTGGAGCACGTGGTGTAGATCCCCACCGGGGCGGCGCCGACCATCATCGCCGCGTGGTCGGTGATCACCCACTCGGGGCGGTTGAAGCCCAGCATCGCCACGCCCTGACCGGGACCCACGCCCTCCTGCAGCAGCGCCCGCGCGCAGCGACGGGCCTCGGCGACGTAGTCCTGCCAGCGCGTGGCGCGCCAGCGGTCGCCGTCCTTCACGAAAAACGCAGGGGCCTCGGGCCGCAGCACCGCCTGTGAGAGAAAGCGAGACGGGATCGTGTCGGCACCCATGGTGACACCCTCTCTGGCGCGCCGCTCCGCGCGCCGCGGGAGCCTCTCAGCAGAGCCGCGCGCCCGTCAACGCGGTCGTGGTAGCCTCCCCCGCCCATGCAGCCGTGGTCCCTCCGATACGCCGAAGCGGCGGAGCTCGCGTGCCTCACGGCCGAGCGCGCGGTGGAGTTCGCGTGGTCGGGCACCGTCGTCGCAGCCATCGCCGCCGCGGTCGCCTGGAGCACCCGACACCGCGCCGCCGCCGCGGGGCACCAGGGGATGTGGGCCCTGGTGATGCTCCTGCTCGGCGCGATGCACGTGCTGGCGGCGATGTTCCTGGTGCCGTCGGGGTGCATGTCGGGGCACCTCTTCGGCCGGCTGCTCAGCGCCGCGTCCCCCTGGGTCTTCGCCGCGGGGATCTTTCGCAGCGGCGTCGCGCCCACCGCCCCGCTGGACCTCCCCCCCGACGACGGGAACTTCCGCCGATGAGCCGCCGCGCGGCGCTCTCTGCGCTCACGGTGGGCGCCGTGTCGCTGGCCCTGGCGATGCGCGCGGGCTCGCAGGTGCCGCCGACGGGAGACGTCCCCGAGGCGCCCCCGCCGCGCCCCTACGACCACGTGGTGATCGTGAGCTTCGACGGGATGCGCCCCGACGGCATGGCCCAGGCGAACGCGCCCACGTTGCACCGAATGGCCGCCGAGGGGGCCAACGCGCTCCTGGCCGAGACCGTGGGCGACTCGTCCACGCTGCCGTCGCACAGCTCCATGCTCACGGGCGTCGAGGTGCGCGAGCACGCGATGACCTTCGACGATTTTCGACCGCACCGCGGGTTCATTCGCGTGCCCACGGTGCTCTACCGCGCGCACGACGCGGGCTTCGCGACGGCGATGTTCGTGGCGAAGTCCAAGCTCCGGCACATCGCCGTGCCGGGCTCCCTCGATGTGTGGTCCCTCCCGAGCTGGCGGTGTGACCGCGTCGCGAGCGCCGCGGCGGAGTACCTCGCGCGCTCCCCCGCGGGGATCACCTTCATTCACTTCGGCGAGCCCGACGGCGCGGGCCACCGGCACCGCTGGATGAGCGCGGAGTACCTCGAGGCCATCTCGCGCAGCGACGCCTGCCTCGCCACGGTGATGGCCGCCCTGGAGGCGCGGGCCGACCGTCACCGCGTGCTGGTGATCATCTCCGCCGACCACGGCGGCCACGGCCGTCGCCACGGCAGCCATGACCCGCAGGACCTCCACATCCCCTGGGTCGCCTGGGGCGCGCGCGTGCAGCGGGGAGACTTCTCCGAGCCTGTGCGCACCACCGACACCGGGGTCACCGCGCTCGCCGCGCTGGGCCTCCCGGTCCCGCTGGAGCTCACGGGGCACGCCATCACGCGCGCCTGGGCGGTGGACCCGACGACGGCCGACGACGGCGGCACCGCCGCGCGCGACGCCGCCGCGGACTGATCAGAGACCGCCGGTCTGAATCCCCGCGCCGTGGGCGCCGAAGGAGAAGGTCTCGGTGGTCGACACGCCGTGCGCCCGCACCCGCGGCCGCGCGTGGAACTCGCACCAGAGCTGCTCGCCCTTCGTCTCTCCGCGGGTCTTCAGGCAGTCCGGGCACGGGGGCTCGGGCTGCTCGGTGGGCGCGTCGGCGCTGAAGTCCTTGGGGCGCACCACCATCACCGGGCAGTGGGCCTTGGCGAGCAGGTCCTGCGCGGTGTTGCCGAGCAGCAGGCGCGCGATGCCGCGGCGGTTGTTCGTGCCCACCACGATGAGGTCGGCGCCCACGTCCACCGCGACCTGATGGATCTCCTCGGCGATCTCGCCCACCCGCACGTGCATCTTCACCGAGCGCGCGGGCGTCTGCGGCATGCGGTCGGAGAGCGACACGAGGTAGTCGCGGAACTTCCCCGGCGCCGCCTCCAGCCGCGCGTCGAGTTCCGCGATGGCCTTCTCGCTCCGCGCGTTGCCCGTTGTCGGCGGCAGCACATGCACGAGGTGCAGGTGCTCCTCCGCGCCCAGCCGCACCAGCCGCAGGGCCTCGCGCAGCGCCGACTCCCCCGCCGTGTCCATGTCCATCCCGACGACCACCCGGAACTCGTTGGTCGCCCGCTCCGTGCTCACGCTCTCGCTCATGTTGCTCTCCACCGCGGTCCCGCCTACGCACACGCGATGCCACCGCGCACACCGCGCGGTTCGACACCGATCGTGCGCACTCTGTGCCTGTGATCCACGAACGGCGCGCGCGGCGCGCACGGGGTTCGTGATTCAGGGGAGGGGTGCGGTGGGGGCCATCACCGAGAGGGTCTTGAGCACCACGGCCTCGGCGAGCTCGCTGCTGCCGGCCTGCAGCGCGCCGGGGATTTCCACGCGATACCCTCGCTGCAGCGCGTCGACCGCGGTGGCGAAGAGGTGGATCTCCGTGAGGCACCCCGTGAGCACGAGGGTATCCACCCCGCGGGATCGCAGCAACGCGTCGAGGTCGGTGCCGAAGAACCCGGAGTACGTGCGGTGCGGCACCACGAGCTCGGCATCGCGCGGGCGCAGCGAGGGCCACACGTCGTCGCGGGGCGCGCCCACGTTGTGCACGCTCCACACGTCGAGCTCGGGGTCGCCGGGCTCGTGGTGGTCGACCAGAAAGACGACCGGCGTGCCGTCGGCGCGGGCGTCGGCGAGGGCGCGCTCCATCGCCGGGAGGATCTCCACCGCCCGGGGCACGTGCAGCGAGGAGCCCGGCGTGAGGTGATCGACCAGCATGTCCATCACCACCAGCGCGGGCCGTCGCGCGGGGGCGGGGAGCGCGGCGAGCGCTGCTTCAAGCCTCGCGCGGGAGCCCGACGAGAGGGCCACCGGCGGGAGCGCGAGGCCCAGGCACCCGAGGCTCTCGCGCAGCGCGTCGACCTCGGCGAGGGCCTCGGGCGAGGTGCCCTGCAGCGCGTCGACCACGCGCGCCGGCGTCGCCGCCAGCAGCATGTCGAGGGTGCGAGGATCGGGAGGGGCCGAACTCATGGTGTCTCGCGGGATCGCCACCGCGTCTCCCTCTACGCCGTCTGACGGCGTTCGGATGGGACGTGGTTGATCTCATTCGCTAGCACACGTCGCCGCGCTTGTGCGGGACCCGCGATGGGCGCTTGCGGCCACCTCCCCCGCGGCGGTACGCAGCACCACACCGGCCGAGAATGACCCACGCACGACTCCGCTTCGACGCAGGCACCCTCGTGCTCGACGGCCTCGACGCCGCCCAGGGCGCCGCCCTCGACCTCCCTGGGTGCCTCTGGGACCCGCGGGTCAACCGCTGGCGCGCCCCCGCGTTTCGCTACCGCGACGTCGTGACCGCACTCACGAAGTGGTCCCGCGCGGGGGCAGGAGAGTTCACCGACGAGGCCCGGGGCTACGGCACCCTCACGCTGCACCACCGCGCGGTGCGCGAGCCCTTCGCCCATCAGACCGAGGCCATCGCCGCGTGGCGGGCGCAGAAGAACCGCGGCGTGGTGGTGCTCCCTACGGGCGCGGGCAAGACCTTCGTCGCCGAGCTCGCGATCCACCTCGTGCAGCGCAGCGCGCTGGTCGTCGCCCCCACGCTGGACCTCATGAACCAGTGGTACGACGTGCTCTTCACGGCCTTCGGCGAGAAGGTGGGCCTCCTCGGGGGCGGCTACCACGAGCCCGGCGACCTCACCGTGAGCACGTATGACTCCGCCTACATCCACATGGAGCGCCTCGGCGCGCGGTGGGGGCTGGTGATCTTCGACGAGGTGCACCACCTCCCGTCGCCCACGTACCTCCTCGCCGCGGAGTGCTCCCTCGCGCCCTTTCGCCTCGGGCTCACGGCCACCCTCGAGCGCGCCGACGGCCGCCACGCGCTGCTCGATGACCGCGTCGGCCCCGTGGTCTACGCCCGCGGCATCAAGGACCTCGCGGGCGAGTACCTCGCCGACTACGACGTGCAGAGCGTCGCCGTGGACCTGACGGAAGAAGAAGCCGCGGCCTACGCCGAGAACCGCGCGATCTACCGCGACTTCATCTACTCCGAGGGCATCTCCATGGGCGCGCCCGACGGCTGGTCGCGCTTTATCATCGCCTCGTCTCGCTCCAGCGAGGGCCGCCGCGCCTTCCTCGCCTACCGCGAGCAGAAGCAGATCTCCCTCGCGTCGCAGGGCAAGCTCTCGGTGCTCGAAGGGCTGCTGCGCCAGCACGCCCGCGACCGGGTCATCGTGTTCACCAACGACAACGACACCGTCTACGCGATCTCGCGGCGCTTCCTCATCCCCGCGATCACCCACCAGACCGACGTCAAAGAGAGACGCGAGCTGCTCGAACGCTTCAACCACGGCACCTACCCCGCGCTGGTGACCTCCCGCGTGCTCAACGAGGGCGTGAACATCCCCGCCGCCAACGTGGCCATCGTGCTCTCGGGCACGGCCAGCGTGCGCGAGCATGTGCAGCGCCTCGGGCGCATCCTGCGGCGCCAGGAGGGCAAGCGCGCGGTGCTCTACGAGGTCATCACCCGCAACACCGCCGAGGAGCGCACCAGCGACCGGCGCCGGGAGCACGATGCTTACCGCTGACCTCGTGCGCGCGCGGGTCGCCAAGGGCGAGGTGCGCCCGCGCTACGTCGACCCGAACGACGCGTCTCTCCGCGAGCTCGCCGCGTCGATGATCGCGCTCTACGCCGAGCACGTCGGCCGCCGCCGCGACGACCTCGACGGCGCCCTCGCGGCCCTCCTCGGCGAGGGCACCGACTACCTCCTGCACCGCGGCCTCGCCAAGCTGCTCCTCGACCGCAGCACCTTCGACGTGCGCGCCCCGGTCGAGCCCGTGGCCCTGCGGCAGGCGCTCTTCGAGGCCTCGGCCCGGGTGTTCCCGCCCTCGCTCGTGGCCGATGCGGTGCACACGACCACCCGCGACGACGTGCTGCGCGAGGTCGCAGAGAAGCTCGGGGTGCCCGCCGAGGGTCTCCTCGCGGGGATGTACGCCGACCTCGAGGGCGAGCAGGTGCTCACCGCGGTCGACGCGCTCACCCCCGAGGCCCTGCTCCAGCGGTACAACCTCGCGCTCGCCCAGGCCGTGCTGCTGCGGGCCACCTCGCTCACCCTCCGCGTGGCCTCCACCGACCCGCAGCGGTACCGCCAGCTCTTTCGCTACATCAAGTTCTACCGGCTGATGCACGCCGTGAGGGGCACCGCGAAGGAGGGCTACGAGATCACCCTCGACGGGCCGCTCTCGCTCTTTCAGCTCTCGCAGAAGTACGGCGTGCAGCTCGCGGAGTTCCTCCCCGCGCTGGTGCTCTGCCCCGCGTGGAGCGCCGAGGCCGAGGTGCTCTGGGGCAAGGACAAGAAGCGCCACACGTTCCGCGTGGGCAGCGACGACAAGCTGATCTCGCACTACCCCGACACCGGGCAGTACATCACCCGCGAGGAGCAGTGGTTGCTCGACCGCCTCGCCGCTGCGGGTGGCCCATGGACCGCCGAGCGGCGCGGGGAGATCTTCGACCTCGGGGGGCGCGGGGTGATGATCCCCGACCTCGCGCTGCGGCACCGCGACGGTCGCGTGGCGTGGCTGGAGATCGTGGGCTTCTGGAAGCGCGACTGGCTGTCGTCGCGGCTCGCGCTCTTGAAGGAGTGCGCGCCGAAGAACCTCATCCTCGCGGTGCCGTGGAAGCTCCGGGGCTCCGACGAGTCCCTCGAAGACCCGCCCGTGGAGGTGATGTTCTACAAAGACACGGTGATCGCGAAGGACCTGCTGGAGCGCGCCGAGCGCGTCGCCCTCGACGAGGTCACGCCCGCGGCGGCCTCACCCGCGGCGACGAAGCGCACCCGGGCGAAGAAGGCTCACTGATCGCGCTGGGGTGCTTCGAAGGCGAGCTCGACCTCGCCCGCGCCGCCCGAGGGAACCATGGCCGAGCCCATCTGGGTGTTGATCCCGCGCACCGTGGTGGATGTGGCGAGCACCGTGAGGGTGCCCTCGACGGACCAGTCCCCGGGCTGGATGTTCTGAAACGTGTACACCCCCGCGCGGCACGTGGGCGGGCGCGTGGGCGCGGTGAGCCTCCGGCCCTGCAGGCGCACGTCGTACCCACCGACGTTGTTGCACTCCTGGGAGGCCGGGAGGCCGTTCACGGTCCAGCTGACCCGAAGGCTCCCGGGCGGCTCGAAGGGGACGTTCACGTTGGCGGTCTGCCCGCCGCGCACCGTGGTCTCAAGGTTGTACTGGTAGATCGCCGTGCCATCCGCGCGCAGGAGGTCGGCGCCGATGTTCAATGTGCTCGCCGAGACGTTCTGCGCCTCGAAGCGACCCTGGGTGCACGGGACCATCTCGGGGCGGCCGAAGAAGACCTGCAGGCGGACGTTCTGCGCGCCCGCGGCGGCGCACCCGGTCTCGGGCGGCATGCCGTTCACGGTCCAGGTCACCAGTACCGAGCCGAAGCCCGTGAGCGACTCGTCGACCACGGCGATGTCTTGCACATCGGCGGCGACCGAGGCGTCGGTGGGGGGCGGGGTGGACGACGACGACGAGCACGCCGACACCGCGAGACCCGAGAGCAAGCACAACGCTGACGAGAAGCGACGCATGATGGGATCATCCTTACGCCGCGATGCCCGCGCGGTGTCAACCTCCGACGTGCCGCTGCCCGAGGACTTCGACCGATGACCTGGGAATTCGAGACCGCCGAGGGCCATACGATCCGTGTGGCGCTCACCCCCGACGCCGCCGCGGTGTCGACCCGCTACGTCCACGGCGCGGTCGACGGCGAGCTCTTTGACCTCGACACCTTTGAAGAGAGCGTGCTGCCCGCGATGCTCGCGCTCGCCGACGAGGCCACCGAGGCCTCCCTCCGCGCGGCCCTGCGGGACGTTCGCATGCAGCACGACCGGGACGACGACGACATCCCCTGACGCTACCCCGTCGCGCGGGCGGGCTCGCCGAAGTGCAGGTCCAGGAGCTGCGTGAGCGCCGGGAGGTTCCCGTGCTGCGCGCGCACCTCATCGATCCAGCGCTCCGCCAGCGCGCCCGCACCGACCCCGACCAGCATCCCTTGCGCCCGCGCGAGGCACCTGCAGGCCTCGGCGTAGCTCGCCCGTCCGCGCTGCGCGATGAGCCCCACGGCCTGCGCCCGGAGCACGTCCGCGGCGGCGCCAGGGTCACGCGGCGCGAGCGCCTCCACCAACGCCGCGCGCACCGCGCGAAACGCCGGGCTTCGCGCCCGCGGCGCGGTGGCGACCTCCACGGCTCGACCGAGGTCTCCCTCTTCCATCAACGCCTCCACGAGCAGGGGTTGCGCCGACGCCTCCAGCAGCGCGTAGGCCCGCGCGCGCACGGCCGACCACGTCCCCGCACGCCCCGCGGACTCGCGCAGGGCCGCGAGCGACTCCCGGGTCGAGCGCGCACCGAACACCCGCTCGGCCACCTCGGCCGCCGCGAGGTCGTCGCGCAGGCTCTCCGCGCGCGCGCTCAGCCACCCCGCGAGGCGGACGCGGTTCGCCTCGGAGCAACGCCCCACCCGCGTCGCCACGAGGGCCGCGAAGTCATCGCCCCGGTGGCTCCGCGCGAAGGCGTCGGCGAGCTCAAGCAGCGCGGCGTCTGACACCATCGCCGCGCAGCGCAGCGCCTCGTCGCCCCGCCCCAGGGCCAACAGTCGCCGGGCCATGAGCGCGTGGAGCTGATGCTCGCGGCAGAGGTCCAGCCACGGGCCGTCGTCCATGGCCCCCTCGGTGAGCTCCGCCAGCGCCGCGGACCACGCGCGCATCGCCCACGTGTCGCTGTCTTCCAGCTGGTCCCGCACGCGGTCCGCGAGCCAGGCGCGGTCTTCGGCGGAGCCCACGTCTGCCGCCCGCCGCACCGCGAGGCGACCGGGGGCAGACGCATGCGCCGCGACGCCCCGCTCGATGTCGAAGCGCACGAGGTCCACCAGGCTCCAGAGCGCCTCGCGCCGCTCGCAATCTTCGTCGAGCCCCCTCGCGGCCTCGGCGGTCGCGTCGAGGCACCGACGCACGACCGCCCGCAGCGGCGCGGCCTCGTCGCCGAGCCGTCGCGCGCGCCCGAGCACCGCCCGCACGACCTCGGCGTGCAGCGCGGCGAGCCCGCGGAGGTTGCCCGGACCGAGGGAGGCCGCGCCATCGGCGAGCAGGCGGTCGAGGTCTTCGGCCAGCGCGTCGCCCGCGCCCGGCCCCGCGCCGCGGTGTCGAAACGCCTCGCCCACGCGCTCGCCCCACCCCTCCGTCGGCGGCGCCGGGACCTCGGGCAGCAGCGACTCCACCAGCGACTCGAGCTCCTCGGAGCGCGCCGCGAGCTCGCGCAGCATCGCGCGCAGCGCCGGGGCGTCCATCGCATCGAGGCAGTCGTGCACCGAAGGCGCCCGCGCGAAGCGCTGCGGCCGCGCGCGCCACGCGAGCAGCGTCGCGCCGACGTGTTTGCAGTCGCCCTCTGACCCCACCGGGCAGGAGCACCGCGCGCGCACGCACCCCTCGCCGTCGACGCGCAGCGTGACCCGCCACGCCTCCCCCTGACTGCCTTCACAGCGGGCCTTCACCGCGGCGCCGCGCACCTGCCCGTCGTACACCGCGCGCCACGCGTCGTAGAGCCGCGCGCGCGCGAGGGTGCGGGCGCCGAGCCGCCCCGAGAGCTGTTGGAGCGCCGACGCAGGCAGCGGGCCGACGTCGTTCGCGGGCGGAGACGAGGGGAGGGCGGAGCGTGCGATCACCCTCGCACTCTGCGCAGGAGCTCTGCCCCCCGCAATGTGACGGTGACATAAGCTGTCACACGGTCACATCGACCGGAGCACCTCGCGCCACTGCACGCTGGCCTCTTCGTTGAACAACACGACGCGAACGGCGCGCACGTGCTCGGGTCGCAGCGACGCGAAGGTGCGAAAGGCCTCAAGCATGAGCTTCGCGCCGAGGGCCATGGGCACCTCGCCGACGCCCGTGCCGAGGGCGGGCATCACCACCGAGGTGGCGCCGCGCTGCTCGGCGCCGAGGAGCGTGCGGAGCGTGGTGCGCTGCAGGCAGATGGCGCCGTCGAGGGCGGCGATGGCGTGGGCGACGTGCTTCGCCTTGAGCGTGCCCGCGCTGGTCCACACGACCTGACCCATGGACCCGGGGGCGTGCTGCTGCGCCTCGGCT
>JBILLI010000169.1:0-12180 GCA_044376155.1 Polyangiales bacterium | reverse complement strand
CGCGCGCCGTGAGGGAGAGGGGGGCGCCGTCGGCGTCGGCGACGATGCGCGGGCGCAGGGCGCGGCGCTCGCCGAGGTTGAGCCCCGCGCGCGTGGGGTGGTCGTCGTCTTCGACGCCGAGCTGCGCCGCGAGGAGCCGCAGGGCGTGCGAGATCCCCATCGCTTCGACGAAGGCGAGGGCCGCCGCGGGGCGGCGCTTGAGCTCGTGGTGCGCGCGGGAGGCGTCGAGGTGTCGCTGACGAACGCCGTCGCACGCGTCGGCGCCCTCGTCGCGGATCTGCACCCGCGGGGTGAGCAGCCCGGGGAGGTGGGGCCACGCGCGGTCCGCGCCGGGGGCGAGGTGCTCCCCGGGGGCGCCGAAAAAGCCTGCAAATCCAAGTGTTTGAATGTCCTTGTGCTGCGCCTCCAGCGCGCGGCGCAGGGGCTCCTCGCGCACGTCGATGCAGCACACGACCTGGGCCACGGGCCGCGCGGGGCGTGCCGCGTCGAGGCCCGCGAGGAGGCCGGGGAGGGTGCGGCGTTGGTAGGCCAGCTCGGTGGCCTCCAGCAGCAGGAGCGGGGTCTCTTGCGACTCGCGCGCGGCGCGGTCGACCTCGGGCCAGATGCTCACCGCGTGCTGCCAGCTCAGGGCGACGTGCGCGGGCGCCGCGCTGCGCAGCAGCCACTCCCACGCGAGGCGAATCCCGAGGAGGTCCGCGAGGGTCTCATCCTCGCGCGCGGACCACCGTCGCCCGGCGCACCACGAGGCCCAACCGAGCTGGTCGAGGAGCAGCGCGTGGAGGTACGCCGCGGCCTCGCGGTCGGGCACGTCGAGCGCGGTGAGCGCGATCTCGGCCATGTCGACGGCGTTGTCGGGCAGGGTCTGCACGAGCCGCGCGTAGCCCTCGAAGCCCATGAGCAGCCGCGGGGCTCGGTCGCGCAGGGCGTGGCGCCGCCAGCTCGCGTAGAGCCCGCCGCGGCGGTCGGGGGCGAGGGAGGCCTGTCCCTCGTCGAAGTACGCCGCGCAGAACTGGCTGGTGGCATTCACCACGAACGCGCTCCAGGCGTGCTCGTGGGCGAGGTCCCGGCGCGCGTCGAGCACGTCGGCGAAGCGCGTCCGTCGCAGCGTGGGCGCGTCTTCGAGCTCCAGGGCCGCGCGGAGCTGCTCGGGCGAGGTGGCGCGGCGGGCGCAGACCGCGCGCAGGTCGGAGAGCTCGACGTCACCCCGTCGCCACGCGTCGCGCAGGTGCTCGGTGCGCGGGAGCAGGGTGACGCCCGCGCGCGCGCCCTGCACCGCGGCCACCTCGCCGAGGCCAAGGTGGGTGAGGGGCCACAGGGGGTTCACTGCGATGAGCTGGTCCAGCGGCCAGGTCGGCGCGATGGCGTCGCAGGCTTCGGCGACCGCGCGTCGCACGGCCTCACGGCGTGACGACGAGGGCCGCGCCGACGGCATCGCCGCGGGTGTGGGATCGACGTTGGGCATCACGACTCCAGGCTCGGGGTGAGGGTGCGCAGGGGGCGATCGGCGGGCGGCAGGCGCGGGGGCCAGAGGCGAAAGGTCAGCCGGGTGAGGCGCTCGTCGAGGTGCAGCCCGGCGAAGAGCGCGGGGTGAAGCGCGCGGGCGAGGGCGCCCTCGGGGTTTCGTCGGGTCACGGCGTCGACGACGAAGACCGCGGTGAACGCCGCTACCACCAGCCACCAGCCCGCGGTGTCGGGGGCCGCGGGGAGCGACGCGCCCACGCGGTCAGCGACGAGGTGCCACCCCAGGAAGAGCCCCGCGGTGCCCACGCCCGCCGCGGTGGGCGCCAGGCGTCGGGGCTGCGTCGAGGCGAGCGCGAGCGCCACGAGCAGCGCCTGCGGAAGCAGCGTCGGGGCGTGGGCCGCGTCGAGGATCCCCGTGACGAGCAGGCCGCCGACGGCGAGGGCGGCGGCGAGCAGCCCGGGCACGAGCGCGAGGGCGGGGTGCAGCGCGGGCGCGTCGGGGGTGCGCTGCGCGAGCAGGCGCCAGCGGCGCACGGCGCTCCCCGCGCGCAGGAACGCGTCGGCCTTGTAGAGCGAGTGCGCGGCGAGGTGCAGCAGCGCGAGCTGCCACGCGCCGAGGCCGCACTGCGCGAGCATGATCCCCATCTGCGCGCAGGTGGACCACGCCAGCGCGACCTTCACGCTCACCCGGGTGGTGCTGACCAGCGCGGCGAGGACCGCGGTGCTGAGGCCCACGACGAGCAGCCACGCGCGCGCCTCGGGGGCGTGGTTGATCAGCGGCGCCACCCGCAGCAAGAGCACGCCGCCGACGTTCACCACGCCGGCGTGGAGCAGGGCCGACACGGGGGTGGGCGCCTCCATGACCTGGGTGAGCCAGCCGTGGAAGGGGAGCTGCGCGCAGCGCACCGTGGCGGCGGCGGCGAAGAGCACGGCGGCGAGGCGCAGCGGGGCGCTCGGGGCGACGGCGGCGCGGGCGAGCGCGTCGAGGTCGGTGGTGCCGAGGGCGCCGTAGACCAGGGCGATGGCGCTCCAGAGCAGCAGGTCGCTCGCGCGGCTCAAGAGGAACTTCTTGTGCGCGGCGACGCGCGCGGCGACGCGGTCTTCGAAGTGCAGCAGCAGGGCGTGGAGGGCGAGGCTGAGGGCGGTCCACCCGAGGGCGAGGACCACGAGGTCGCGGGCGAGGGCGATGCCGCACGCGGCCCCGAGGGCGCCGAGGAGCGCGCGGGCGTAGGGGCGCTGCCGGGGGTCGGTGCGGAGGTAGCTGCGCGAGAAGCGGCTGACGGCCAGGCCGAGGGCGCTCACCAGCGGGAGGAGCACCAGGGAGACCGCGTCGACGCGCACCGGCAGCGAGGTGGACGAGGGGCCGCGCAGGGCGAGGAACACCATGACCCCGGCGGCGGCGAGGGCGACCCCGGCGGCGCGGGTGGCGTCGGCCAGCGGGGAGGCGGCGCGGATCGTCGCCGCGCCGATCCAGAGCGACAGGGGGACCGCCGCCGCCGCGAGCGCCGCCAGGTCAGAGGGGGCAAGGAGCGTCATGTGGGGGAGATCTAGCCGCGCGGAACGTTCTTGAAAAACACATAAACTGATCGATAACGTTCGTAGAAATGGAACTGCTCACGAGCCGCCTGAACCTCCACCACCTGCACTACTTCTGGATCGTGGCGCACGACGGGCAGCTCACCCGCGCGGCGACGCGTCTGCGGCTGTCGCAGTCGGCGCTGTCGACGCAGATCCGTCAGCTGGAGGCGCAGCTCGGGGTGGCGCTCTTCGACCGGGTGGGCCGCACGCTGCAGCTCACCGAGGCGGGGCGGGTGACCCTGGTGTACGCCGACGACCTCTTTCGCGTGGGGTCCGAGCTGGTGAACACCCTGCAGCGCGGGCGCTCGCAGGACGCGCCGCTGCGGGTGGGCGCGCAGTCGACGCTCTCGCGAAACTTTCAGGAGGCCTTCCTGCGGCCGTTGATCCACGAGCCCGGGGTGCGCCTGCGGCTGGAGTCGGGTCGCCTCGACGCGCTGCTGGCGCGGCTCTCGACGCACGACCTCGACGTGGTGCTCGCGACCGAGCCCGCGCGGCGCGAGGAGGGCACGCGGCTGCGCAGCCGGCGGGTGGCGCGGCAGGCGGTGAGCGTGGTGGGGCGCCCGCGCGAGGGGCGGTTCCGCTTCCCGGAGGACGTCGTGGGGGTGCCGATGATCCTGCCGCCGCCGGACAGCGGGGTGCGGGCGGGCTTCGACGCGCTGTGCGCGCGGGCGCAGTGCGCGGTGACGGTGTTCGCCGAGGTCGACGACATGGCCGCGCTGCGCCTGCTCGCGCGCGACACCGGGGCGCTCGCGCTGGTCCCGTCGGTGGTGGTGCGCGACGAGCTGCGGAGCGGGGTGCTGCAGGAGCTGTGGGTGGTGCCGGAGCTGTTCGAGAGCTTCTACGCGGTGACCGCCGAGCGGCATTATCCGCACCCGCTGGTGGCGCGGCTGCTGCGTCGCGACAGCGTGCTGCAGGAGGAGGTGGATGGAGAGGCGAAGGCGAAGGCGAAGGCACCGCGGGCGCGGCGCCCGAAGGGTCAGAAGCGGAACTGAGCCTCGAGGGAGAACTCCTGCTCGCGGGTAACGTCCGCGGGGCGGTCGGGGTTCCGCTCGATGGTGCGGTCGCGGTAGAGCGCCGAGAGCACGCCCACGTTGCGGTACCAGTAGAGGTGCAGGGCCACGCGCCACTGGAGTTCTTGCAGCGGGCGCGGGAGCGCGGAGGTGTAGGTCACCGCGCGGCCCGGCAGGCCCGGGAAGAACCCGCCGAAGTCGGCGCCGAAGAGCAGCCGGCGCGGGATGATCAGCACGCCGAGCTGGGTCACGAACGACGCGCTGGTCGAGTCGAACTCGAGCTCCTGCTTGCCGTAGTGCTCCACCGAGAGCCAGAAGCGGTTCCAGCGGAGCACCCCGAAGGCGTTCCAGGCGATGTAGCGCTCGACGGCGCGCTGGTCCCACTTGGCGCCGACCTGCAGCGCGAGGGTGAGGGGCACCGGGGTGTAGAGGAAGGGCGAGTCGAAGCGCCCGAAGGAGCCGATGATGTTCAGCCCCACCTGCGCGCCGGCGGTGTAGGTGAAGCTCTCGTTGCCCGCGCGAAAGAAGCGCCCGCCCACGTTGCCGTTGGTCTCGCCCGAGCCCGCCGCGGCGAACACGCGAAAGTTGGTGCGGTTGTTGGCGTCGATGGGGCCGCCCACCTCGGCGGCGATGCCGTTGCCCTGCTCGAAGGCGTTGTAGACGTAGAACGCCGGGTCGAGCAGCAGCTGCCGCGCCGCGCTGGTGATCAGCGACGTGGAGAGCGAGCCGCCGCCCGAGTTGATGTTCACATACCAGCGCCGGGCCAGGGGCACCTGGAACATCGCGAACGACAGGCGCAGCTGCCGCTCGGCGCGGATGTTGATGAGAAAGAAGCTGTTCTGAATGAGGGGGATGGGCCCCAGCGCGCGGAGCTGGATGCGCGTGAAGCGCGCGTCGAACTGGTCCGCCGGGAGGGTGCCGTTGCCGAGCTCGGTGCGGACCACGTTGAGCAGCGCGCCGCCCACCACCGCGCTGAAGCGCAGCGATGGGGTGCTGGAGCACACCGTCACGTTGGGGTCGAAGCGGCAGCCGAAGTCGGCGCAGTCGGTGCGACCGTCGCCGTCGTTGTCGAGGCCGTCGGCGCAGACCTCGTCGGTGCGCTCGCCGTCGGCGTCGCCGCCGCGGCCGATGAGGTCCTCGACGGTCTGGTTCGCCCCGAGCTCGGGCACGTCGTCGTTGGCGCCCGAGGCCGTCGTGGGGTTGCCCGAGGTCTGCGCCGCGCCCGACGACTGCCACGACCCGCGGCACCGGGTGACCCCGGGGCCCATGCAGTCCTGGTCGTCGCAGTCGATCATCCCGTCGGCGTCGTTGTCGATCCAGTCCGAGCAGCGCTCGTTGGTGTTCTCCCCCGCGCCGCCGGCCTGGCACACCGGGTCGCGAAAGCAGTCCGAGTCGGCGCAGTCGACCAGCCCGTCGCCGTCCTCGTCGACGCGGCCCGTGCAGCTCGTCTCCCGCGCCGCGGGCGTCGCCGCGGGGGGCGTGGCGGGGGTCTGATCCCCTTGCGCCGCAGGGGCTTGCGCGCCCCCGGTCTGCGCCCGCGCGGCGGGCGATGCGAGCAGCAGCGCCAACGTCACCGCGACGAGCGTTGCTGCGGAGCCTCTGAACCTTCCCATCACCGTACTCCCGTGTAGCCAGAACCCGCGGGGCGGCCGCGGCAAACCCTCGGGCCCTGACACCGTCCCGCCGCGAGCACCGCGGGGTTGTAGGCGCAGTCCCAGTCGTCACAGTCCGTGAAGCCGTCGCCGTCGTTGTCGCGCCCGTCGGCGCAGATCGCCGCGGCGTCTCCCGCGCTCTCGTTGCACGACTGCTGCACCGCGAGGTCGGTGGACTGCGCGCACGAGAAGTCGGCGCAGTCGACGAAGCCGTTGCCGTCGTTGTCGATCCCGTCGCGGCAGCGCGCGGCGGTGTTCTCGGCGATGGCCGCGCAGCGCGCCGCCACCGCGGGGTCGGTCGACCGCGAGCACGAGAAGTCGCCGCAGTCGGTGAACCCGTTGCCGTCGTTGTCGGTCCCGTCGCTGCAGCGCGCCGGGGTGTTCTCGGCGATGCTGTTGCAGTACGCGACGGCGTCGGCGGGGGCGCCGCGGGCCGCGTCGGTGCACGCGCGGTCCTCGCAGTCGGTGTAGCTGTTGCCGTCGTTGTCGACCCCGTCGCGGCAGCGCGCGGCGGTGTTCTCGGCCCGCTGCGCGCACATCATCATCGCCTCGGGGGAGGCGCCGCGGTCGGCGCGGGTGCACGAGAAATCCGCGCAGTCGACGAAGGTGTTGCCGTCGTTGTCGATGCCGTCCATGCAGCGCGCGAGGGTGGTCTCGGGCTGCGACTCGGTGGGCACGCCGCAGGCACCGCGCACGCGGCAGTCGGAGTCCTGGCAGTCGACGCGGCCGTCGCCGTCGTTGTCGCGGCCGTCGGCGCAGAGCGTCGCGGTGTTCTCGACGCACGCGGTGACGTAGCGCCCGTTGCGGCAGCCGAAGTCGGCGCAGTCGACGAAGCCGTTGCCGTCGTTGTCGATCCCGTCGGAGCAGCTCGCGTTGTCGAACTCCCGCGCGCAGCACAGCTCCATGATGGTCTGGCAGCCGCGGTCGCCGCAGTCGAACTGCCCGTCGCCGTCGTTGTCGACGCCGTCGCTGCAGGCGAGAAAGCCGTCCTCGGGGGTGCGCGACGGCAGCACCGGGATGCGCTCGGCGCACACCGCGCTGAACTGCAGGCAGTCGTCGTCTTCGCAGTCGACGAGCCCGTCGCGGTCGTTGTCGTTCGAGTCGGTGCAGGCCTCGTCGTTGGACTCGTAGCCGAGCACGGGCTGGGCGGGCGGGTTCCAGCAGTCGGCGAGGCCCGCGCACACCAGCAGCGACATCGCCGTGCGCCGCAGGGGTTTGGTTCGCTCAGTGCTCATCGAGGCACCTCGCCCGGCGCGAGCCGTAGCGGTTGTTGAAGCCCACGTAGAGGAAGCACGACGACGGCCGGGTGGTCGCCGGCCCGAAGGCCCCCTCGGCCTCCAGCGCCTGGAGGCGCAGGGTCACTGGCGCGCGGAGCACCGTGGGGACCCACGCGGGGAGCTCGTGGGTGCGCGCCCAGCGCCACGCGAGCTGCGCGGTGTGCACGGTGCTGAACGCCGCGAGGCCCTGGTTGAGCTCGGGGTACTCCAGCAGGCGCATGGCCGCGGCGTCGGCGCGGTCGTTGTCGACCACGCGCTCGTCGGCGCACACCATCTGGCACTCGGGGTAGGTCTCGCGGTGGCGGATCGACTCGCTGTGGCCGAAGCGCGTGGAGACCATGCGGTTGTAGTGCCAGTCGCGGGTGGAGTCTTCGTCGGCGGAGTGCGCGCTGGTCATCACCATCTCGGGCACGCCGTGGGCCCACATGCCCCGGCGGTTGGCGATGGCCTCGCGCTGCGCGGTGAGGAACTCCGCGCGGGCGGGCTCGTCGTCGACGTTCATCGCGTGCGCGAGGCCCTTGCGGATCTGGTCCACCGCGAGGTCGGGGCAGATCCAGAGGATGCGCCCGTAGCCGTCGCGGTTGAGGTCCGAGTGGCAGTGCCACACGCCCCGGCGGGCGTTGAGGGTGGCCATCTTCGCGTTGATGTAGAGCTCGTAGGGGTGCCAGGTGCCCCAGCGGTGCACCGGGCCGAAGCTCTCCAGGGTGTTGTACCCCGCGAGGCGCGCGCGGGTGCCCTCGAGCGGGCCCGACATCACCCGCCAGGAGTCACCGTCGTTGAAGAACACCGGCGTGGGCACGCCGTTGAGAAAGACCCGGGTGAGGGGCTCCTCGGCGGTGCTGGTGCCGGGGCGGGCGAGGGCCAGCGCGAGGCACAGGGCCGCGACGCTCGGAATGGGGGCGCGCATACGGGGTCCTCCGATACGGCCGCCGTTCTACACGCGAGGGGTGCGGGGCCGTCAACCGGATTGCCGATGAAGTCTCTGTGAAGCGCCCGCTATCGGTCTTCGACGGCGAGGGCGGTGCGCCGGAGGTCGTGCTGCGGTTCGTAGCCCAGCACCTCGCGGGCGCGGCGGTCATCCACCATGCAGACGTAGCGGATGTGATCGAGCTCCGGCGCGGGGAAGCTCGAGAGCCGCGCGCGGAACAGCTCCGCGAGGAGCCGCCGGGCGATGGTGTGTGGCACGGGCAGGCGCGCTCGCCCGAGGGCGGCGAGGAGGTGCGAGAGGGGGACCGGGTCGGGGCCGGCGACGTTGAAGATCCCGCGCACGTTCGGGGCGAGGGCGCGCTCGATGGCCTGGCAGACGTCCTGCTGGTGCACCACCTGGATCATCGGGTCGAAGCCCATGAGCGTGGGGGTCACGGGCAGGCGGAGGTAGTTGCTCGGCGCGTTGTGCACCCTGCCCAGGATGTGCGTCGGCCGGAGGATCACGGTCTCGCACGCGGAGTTTCGCCAGAAGAAGCTCTGCGCGAGCATGTCGACCTCGATGAGGTCGCGAATGTCGCTGAACTCCTGGCTCCCGAGAAGCGGTGCCTCCTCGGTGAGGAACTGGGGGTTGTCGGGGCGCGGCCCGTAGACGTTGGCGCTGGAGAGCACCACGAGCTTCGAGACCCCGTACTGGGCCATGGACTCGAGCATCTTGCCGAAGGCCACGACGTTCCAGGAGTGGTGCTCCCCGGCCGAGGCGCGGGGGTCGTGCATGACCCCGAGGTGCACCACCGCGCGCACCTCGCCGCTGCGAAAGACGTCGCGCATCTTCTTGCGGCGCAGGTCGAACTGGTGATGCACCACGTCGCGCGGGCGGTCGGGAAAGGGCCGACGGTCGATGCCCACCACGCGGTAGCGGCGGTGCAGCAGGCGGCACACGGCCTTGCCGAGGCGACCGACGATGCCCGTCACCACGATGCAGCCGTCGTCCTTGGGGGCCCCGTCGCTCACGGCCGCGGAGCATCGGGGCGCACGCGCCGTCGCGTCAAGCGCGGGGGCCGACGCCGCGTGCTCCTGCGCCGCGGGCGACCGGAGCGCAGGAACGTCGCGGCCCGGGATCGCCCCGTGCTACACGAATCGGGCCCATGGACCGACCGCTGGTGCTCATCCTCGATTTCGGCTCGCAGTACACCATGCTCATCGCGCGGCGCGTGCGCGAGCTGTCGGTGTACTGCGAGATCCTGCCGTGCACGGTTGCCCTGGAGGAGGTCCGTCGGCGCGCGCCGCGGGCGGTGATCCTCTCGGGGGGGCCGAGCTCCGTCTTCGACGACGGCGCGCCCACCTACGACCGCGGGATCTACGCCCTCGACGTGCCCGTGCTGGGGATCTGCTACGGCGAGCAGCTCACCGCGCACCTCCTCGGCGGCAAGGTCGAGAAGGCCACCGACCGGGAGTACGGCCCGGCCAAGGTGCACGTGCACAAGGCCGTAGGGCCCCTCGCGCGCTTCACCGAGGGCGACGTCCTCGACGCGTGGATGTCGCACGGAGACAGGGTCATCGCGCTGCCGCCGGGGTTCGAGGTGCTCGCCACGAGCGCGCACTCGCCCTTCGCCGCGGTGGGCGACCCCGAGCGGCGGATCTACGGCGTGCAGTTCCACCCCGAGGTGGCGCACACCCCGCGGGGGACGGAGATCCTCGCGGGCTTCGTCTTCGACGTCGCGGGCCTCGTGCCGGACTGGTCCCCGGGGGCCTTCGTCGAGGAGTGCGTGGCGCGCATTCGCGACACCGTCCCCCTCGACGGCCACGCCATCTGCGCGCTCTCGGGCGGGGTCGACAGCTCCGTGGCCGCGGTGCTCGCGTCGCGGGCCATCGGCGCGCGGCTCACGTGCATCTTCGTCGACAACGGCCTCCTGCGCCGCGGGGAGCGCGAGCAGGTGGAGCGGATCTTCGGCGACCTCTTTCACCTCGACCTGCACGTGGTCGACGCGCGTCGTCGCTTCCTCGACGCCCTCGCGGGGGTCTCTGACCCCGAGCAGAAGCGGAAGATCATCGGTCGCCTCTTCATCGAGGTGTTCGAAGAAGAGGCCCAGCACATCCCCGGGGTGACCCACCTGGTGCAGGGCACGCTCTACCCGGATGTCATCGAGAGCGTGTCGTTCAAGGGTCCGAGCGCGGTGATCAAGAGCCACCACAACGTGGGCGGGCTCCCCGAGCGCATGAAGCTCAAGCTGGTGGAGCCCCTGCGGGAGCTCTTCAAAGACGAAGTGCGCGCGGCGGGTGAGGCCATGGGCATCCCCCGCGCGGTGCTCTGGCGGCAGCCCTTCCCGGGCCCCGGTCTCTCCATTCGCATGCTCGGCGCGGTGGACGAGGAGGGCCTCGAGGTGCTCCGCGGCGCGGACGTGATTGTCGACCACGAGATCCGCGCGGCGGGGCTCTACGAGAGCGTGTGGCAGGCCTTCGCGGTGCTGCTCCCGGTGCGCTCCGTGGGGGTCATGGGCGACGAGCGCACCTACGACCGCGCGGTGGCCATTCGCGCCGTGTCGAGCAGCGACGGGATGACCGCGGACTGGTCCCGCCTCCCCCACGAGCTCCTCGCGCGGATGTCGTCACGGATCATCAACGAGGTCCGCGGGGTGAACCGGGTGGTCTACGACATCTCGTCGAAGCCCCCCGCGACCATCGAGTGGGAGTAGGCCCGTGCGCGCGCTGCTCGTCGCGCTGCTGATGACACTGGGGTGTCGCACGCAGACCCCGCGCGCGGCCGCCGTGGCCTACCGCTTTCGGTGTGACCCCCCGCAGGCGCGGATCATCATCGACGAAGAAGACCGCGGCCCCTGCGTCGTCTGGCAGGACCGCTGGATGGCATTGGGCCCCGGCGTTCACCGCCTGCGCGTGGAGCGCGACCCGTGGCTCCCGCAAGAGCAAGAGCTCCGCCCCAACGGCCGTCGCAACACCATCACCGTGACCCTCCGCCGCGAACCCGACTGAGATGACCCCGTGGTCCGCGCGCGCGCGCACGCTCTCCCGGCACGCGCTGCTGGGCGCGCTGGTGGGGGTGCTGTGCGGGGCCTCGTCCGCGCTCTTTCTCGTGCTCCTCGACCGCGCGACGCGCTGGCGTGAGGCCCACGAGGCCGTGGTCTACGCCCTCCCCCTGGCGGGCCTCGCGGTGGGCGCCGTGTACGCGCGCTTCGGTGATCACATCAAGGGCGGCAACAACCTCGTGATCGACACCCTGCACGACGGCGGACCGGAGATCCCGCTGCGCATGGCGCCGATGGTGCTGCTGGGCACGGTGCTCACCCACCTCTTCGGCGGCAGCGCGGGACGCGAGGGCACCGCGGTGCAGATGGGCGCGAGCCTCGCCGATGCGCTCTCGCACCGCCTCGGCGCCGACGGGAGCACCCGACGACTGCTCCTCGCGTCGGGCGTCGCGGGGGGCTTCGGCGCAGTCTTCGGCACACCCATCGCGGGCACGGTCTTCGCGATGGAGGTCACCACCCTGGGCCGCGCCGACTACGCCGCGCTGCTCCCTGCGCTCACCGCCGCGCTCGTGGGCGACCTCGTGACCCGCGCGCTGGGCGTGGGTCATACGTCCTATCCCCCCGCGCCGTCGGTGCCGCTGACCCCGGGGCTCGGGGCGAAATGGCTGGTCTTCGCGCTCGCCGTGGCGGCCGTGAGCGCGGCCTTCATCGAGCTCACGCACGGTCTCAAGCGATTGGGAGAGAGGCACATCCGACACCTCCCGGTGCGCCTCGCGCTGGGGGGGATCACGGTGGTGCTGCTCTGGCGGGTGGTGGGCACGAGCGACTACCTCGGGCTGGGCGTGCCGGGGATCGTGCGCGCGTTCAGTGATCCGACGATGGCGCCGTGGGCCTTCGCGCTGAAGCTGTTGTTCACCGCGGTGACCCTGGGCGCGGGCTTTCTGGGCGGAGAGGTCACACCGCTGTTCTTCCTCGGCGCGGCGCTGGGCAACGCGCTCGCCGGGCCGCTGGGGATCCCGCTGGCGCTGAGCGCGGGGGTGGGCTTCGCGGCGGTGTTCGCGGCGGCGTCGAACACGCCGCTGGCGCTGTCGATCATGGCGGTGGAGCTGCTGGGCGCGGGGGCCCTCCCGCACGTGGTGATCGTGAGCGTGGTGGCGTGGTTGCTCACGGGCCATCGGAGCATCTACACGGCGCAGCGCCTGGGGCGGGTGAAGGGGGGCGACGCGGTGGAGCGCCCGGTGCCGCTGCGGGATCTGTGAGCGGCGAGAGAAGCGTCGCGCGGACTACTCCGACG
>JBILLI010000839.1:0-3302 GCA_044376155.1 Polyangiales bacterium | reverse complement strand
GCGCTGAAAGTCGCGCACGACCTTCGCCACCGTGAGGGCCTCGTCGAGGCAGGGCACGAGCACGGCGATTCGTTCGCCCACCTACGACCTCGTGATGCGCACGGCGCGGAGAAAGAGCGGGACCACCGGGCGCTCGCCGTTGGCGCGGGTGTCGGTGAGGAGGTCCACGAGGCCCGCGGGCTCGCAGCGCCCGATGATGGCGTCGCGCCCGTCGAGGGAGGGGTCGGGGCCGGCGAGGAGCTGCAGGGTGCCGCGGGGGGTGAGGGAGAGGAGCCCGGCGCGGTCGTGGGGGCGCGAGAGTTCCTGCGGCACCTCGAAGCCTGGCAGCCCGTCGGCCGATCGGGTGGGGCCGCCGCCCTCGATGCGCGCGCCGGAGATGACGCGAAAGAACACCGACCCATCGTAGAAGGGCGTGCGGGACCACCGCCCGGCCACGCCGTCCCAGTAGGGGCGGGTGCCCCGGGCGAGGCCCACGAAGGTCGCGACGCCGCGGGGCGCGCGGGCCGTGTCGAGGACGCAGCGCAGGGTGCCGCGGGAGGTCTCGATGCTCGCGGTGAGGGCGCCGGTGCCGGGGATGCCCGCGAGGGCGAGGTCGAGGGTGAACGGCGCGGTGAGGGGATCGGGGGCATCGGGCTGCGCGCGCGTGGGCGTTCGTGGCACGCCGAGGTCGTACACGCGCTGGCTCGGCCGCGGACGCTCGGGAGAGATCTCGGGCTCCTCCCGCGCGCGGAGCATCAGCACCACGAGCACGAGGTCCAGCGCGAGAAAGGTCGAGGTCGCGTAGAAGCGCAGGTCCGAGGACCGCGCCCAGGCGACGGTGGGTCCGTTCGGCGCGCGCGCGGCCTCCGCGGCGTCGGTCATGGCGCTATCAGAGCGCGAAGCGTGCGGGAGCGTCAACGCAGGACTTCGCCCCCACCGACCGCGCGCCAGGCAATCTTGAAAACCGATCTCACTTTGCGTACGGTCCGGCCATGAGCGCCCCTCGGAGCCTCGCGTCGCTGCGCGCCGGAGAGTCAGGCCGTGTCTCTCGCATCGCGGTGGAGCCCGAGGTCACCCGCTGGCTGGGGGCGCTGGGCATCGCGTCGGGCACGGGGCTCACGGTGCTACGCCGGGGCTTGTGGGGGGGGCCGTTGCACGTGCGCTCCGAGGCGGGGGCAGACTTCGCGCTGGCGCGCTCCCTCGCCGAGGACGTGCTGCTCGACGAAGGCGCGCCGTGACCGCCGAGGCGGAGCCGTTTCGCCGCGAGGCGCGGGGAGACTCGCACGAGACCGTGGTGGCGCTCATCGGGCGGCCCAACGCGGGCAAGAGCTCGCTGTTCAACCGCCTCACGCGGGGCGACGCGAAGGTCGGGAACTTTCCGGGGATCACCGTCGACATCCTCACGAGCGAGGTGCCCGCCGAGGGGGAGCGTCCGGCCCTCACCGTGGTGGACCTCCCGGGGCTCTACGCCCTCGCGGCCGAGGGCGACGGCGAGACCGACGAGGGCGTGGCCCGACGATGGATCGCCGGCCGCGCCACCACGCGCGATGCCACGGTGCTGGTGCAGGTGCTCGACGGCACGCAGCTCGCGCTGGGGCTTCGCCTCACGCGAGAGCTCCGCGCGGAGCCGCTCCCCCTGATGGTGGTGGTGACCCAGATGGACCTCGTCGCCCGCGACGGCGCGCGCCTCGACACGGCGGCGCTCTCGCGCGCCCTGGGGGTGCCCGTGGTGGCGGTGAGCGCGCGGGATGTCACCGCCCGCGACGTGGTGCTCAACGCGGCCCTCGCCGCCCTGCGGGGCAACGCGCTCCCGGCCCGTCACGAACCCATCGACCCCGACGCCGTCGCCCTCGCGGTGACCTCGCGGGAGACCCGCTCCGCCGGCACCCTGCGCGCGCGCACCGACCGCTGGGACCGCGCGCTGCTGCACCCCGCGCTGGGCCCGGTGGTGTTCCTGACGCTCATGACCGCGATCTTCGCGGCGGTGTTCCTCGTGGCCGAGCCGGTGTCGTCGCTGCTCGACGGAGCCGCGCGGTGGCTGGCCGTGCGCGTGCAGAACCTCTTGGGGCGCAACGGGTTCAGCTCCTTCGTGGTCGACGGTCTCATCGGCGGCGCGGGCACGGTGCTGACCTTTCTGCCGCAGATCGTGATCCTCACGGTGGCGATGGAGCTGCTCGACGGCACGGGCTACCTCGCGCGCGGGGTCTTTCTCGTGGACCGCCTGCTGCGCGTGGCGGGCCTCGGGGGCAAGGCCTTCGTGCCGATGCTCACGGCGCACGCGTGCGCGGTGCCGGCCATCGCGGCGACGCGGATCCTGCGCGACCCGAAGGAGCGCCTCACGGCCATCCTGGTGCTGCCGCTGATGACCTGCTCGGCGCGCATCCCCACGTACGGGCTGCTGATCACCACCTTTCTGTCGGGCTTCAGCGCGGTGGGGAAGTCTCTGGTGTTCGTCGCGCTCTACGGCGCCGGCGTGGCCGCGGGGATGATCGCCTCGGCGCTGCTCCGCCGCACGGTGACCCGCGGTCGCGCGCTGCCCCTCGCCATCGAGATGCCCGTGTACCGCGCCCCCGAGGCGCGGGCGGTGGGGCGCGCGGGCTGGAACGCCGCGGTGCGCTTCCTCAAGGACGTGGGCACCACCATCGTGGCCGCGTCGGCGCTGCTCTGGGTGCTGCTGCAGGTCCCGATGCCGGGGAGCGACGCGGGCGCTGGGGCCGCGCCCATGGAGCGCTCCGTGGCGGCCTCGGTGGGCCGCGCGATGGAGCCCGTCACGCGCCTCGCGGGCTTCGACTGGCGCATCAACGTGGGGCTCATCGGGTCCTTCGGCGCGCGAGAATTGATGGTCGGCACGCTCGGGGTGATCCACGGGCTCGAGGACGTGGGCGATGACACCGCGACGCTCTCGCAGCACCTCCGCGCGGCGCGGGGGCGCGACGGGCGCCTCGCGTATGGGGTGCCCACGGCGCTCGCGTTGATGGCGTTCTTCGTGCTCGCGTGCCAGTGCATGAGCACCGTGGCGGCGATTCGTCGCGAGACGAAATCGTGGCGCTGGGCGCTGTTCACCCTGGGGTACACCTACGCCGCGGGAGGGATCGTCGCGGCGCTGGTGTTCCAGGTCGCGCGGGCGCTGGGGCTGTAGCGCGCGCGTACGGCGAGACGTTCTAGTGTCGCGAGTCACAAGCCAGGTCCGGAATGCGAGCGGATCCGCGGCGCGCAGCGACGTTGCTCCTCCCTTGCGTGGCCCAGCCACGCGGCGGTCGTCACGCCTTGCTGCGCTTGCGGCTCCTTCGCATCCGGCCCTTTCTTGTGACTCGCGACACTAG
>JBILLI010000838.1:0-3307 GCA_044376155.1 Polyangiales bacterium | reverse complement strand
GACGAGCGCTTTCCGCGCTGGATGGGGCCGCGGATTCGTCCGCGCTATCTCGTCGCGCAGGAACAGCCCGTGACGCTCGGGGTGTCGTTCGCGTGGCCGCGGCCCACGGGGCGCTCACGCCTGGTGCAGCTCCTGGTGCTCGCCCTCGGGCTCGATCGCGGCAGCTCCGCAGACCGTGCGACCCTCGCCGAGCTCGTCGACGCGGCATGGCTGAGCCTCCTGCCGGTGCTCGAGACGGAGCAGACCGGCAAGGTGCTCGACCTCGAGCGGCGCGCCGAGCTTCGCACCATCGACCGGGCGTGGATCTGTCCGGTCACCCGCCGCCTGCTCAATCGCACGCTGTTGGGATTCACGCCCTACGTCACGCGGGATAGCACCGCCGCGATCGCGCGCTGCCGGGAGGTCGCGATGCCGCGGCTGCGCCGTCCCTTCAACCGCACGTCGGAGGGGCGGCCCGTGCCCGTGGACGAGATCGTGGCCTGGCTCGAGGGCGACGACGCCGTGCGAGCCGTTCGCGGCGCCGGCGTGTGGACCGACTTCAGCGACCGCATCGCGTCGTTCAGTGCGTACTACCGCGTCGGCGAGCACTCGGCGCAGCAGGACCCGTGGCGCCTGCGGGAGCTCGAGTCGGGCTTCAAGCAGGGGCGCATCAACCTCCTCTCGTGTTCGACCACGATGGAGATGGGCGTCGACATCGGCGGCCTCGCGACGGTCGGGCTGAACAACGCGCCGCCGAGCCCCGCGAACTACCTTCAGCGGGCCGGTCGTGCGGGCCGCCGCGGGGAGACCGCCGCGGTCTGCCTGACGCTCTGCCAGGGGGCGCCGCACGGCGAAGAGGTCTTTCGCAACCCCGAGTGGCCGTTTCGCACGCCCATCCACGTGCCGTCGGTGTCGCTGCGGAGCGCGCCCATCGTGCAGCGTCACATCAACGCCCTCGCCATCGGGCGCTTTCTTACCGACCCGCAGAACGCCACCGACGGCGCCCTCTCGCTGCGCTGCGCATGGTTCTTCGAGCCCGCGGCGGAAGGGAGCACGCCGCCCGTGGACCGCTTCGCGGCGTGGCTCCGCGAGCCCGTGACGCCGCAGAAGGACACGAGCCTGAGCGCCGGCGTCGCGACGATCGTGGCCCGGTCGGGGCTCGCCGGGAGCCAGACGCCGGTTCTTCTTGAACAGACTGCGAGCTGCGTCCAAGAGATCGCGGCAGCGTGGCGGGCGGAGGTCGGCGCGCTGCAGGCCGAACTCGCGGCGGCGGGTGGCCCCCCGACGGAGACCCGCGCGACGCCCGCGCAGCTCGCCATCGAGCGTCAGCTCAAGCGCGTTCGGGAGGAGTATCTCCTGGGCGAACTCGCCGCACGTACCTTTCTGCCGGGACACGGTTTTCCGACGGATGTGGTGCCCTTCGTCCATACGACCCTCGAGCAACTCCTTCGGGAGCGGCGCCAACGCAAGACCGCGGGCGAGCGTGACGAGCGTTTCGGGCGGCGTCGGTCGTACCCGTCGCGCGATATCGCCACGGCGTTTCGGGAGTACGCGCCGGGTGCGGAGGTCGTCGTCGACGGCAAGGTTTACCGATCGGGCGGCGTGACGCTCAACTGGCATATCCCGCCGGGGGACGCGCAGGTTCGCGAGCCGCAGTCGCTGCGGTGGGCCTGGCGCTGCAATCGCTGCGGCGCGGCGGACACGTCGCCGACGCGGCCCGAGGGAGAGTCGTGCCCTCGTTGCGGCGCCGAGCGCAAGCAGGGCGCGATGCTGCGGTACCTGCGCCCCGCGGGGTTCGCGGTGCCCGTCGCGTGGAAGGTGCGCAGCGATGTCACGAACCTGCAGTATGTCCCCGTCGAGCAGCCGTGGATCTCCGCGGGAGACGCGCCTTGGGTGGCCCTCCCCGACGCCGCGACAGGCCGCTTTCGCTACAGCGCCGAGGGGACGGTCTTTCACCACAGCGCCGGCGCCCACGGCTTCGGTTACGCGCTGTGCCTTCGCTGCGGGCGCGCCGAGTCTGACGTGCCGCCGCCTTTCACCAACGCGAACAACCCGCTCGACGGCCACGCACCGCTTCGCGGGGGCAAGGAGCGCGACGGCGGCGGCCGATGTCCAGTGAGTCCGAACTCCGTCCAGCGGGGCCTTCGCTTCGGGGCGGAGTCGCAGACCAACGTCTTTGAGTTGCAACTCCTCTCGCCTGCGACGCAGGACCTCGTGGCGAGTGAGTCCGTCGCGGCCTCAATCGCTGTGGCGCTGCGCCAGTCGCTCGCCGGGCACCTCGGCATCGACGAGCGCGAGGTCGGATGGAGCACCGTGCGGACCCAGGGGGACTCGGGTCGCGGTGGATGGTCGGTGGTGCTCTTCGACCGCGCCGCAGGGGGTGCGGGGTACGTCGCGACGGCGGCGGAGGAGATCGGCGCCCTCCTGCGCCGGGCACGCGAGGTGCTCAAGTGCCGTCAGCGCGGCTGCGACGGCGCCTGCCACGGTTGCCTGCTCAACTTCGACACACAGCATCGCGTGGAGGTGCTCGACCGCCACGCCGCCCTCGGACTGCTCGACGAGGCGTTCGTCGCACGTCTCGCGCTCCCCGCGGAGCTGCAGCTCTTCGGCGCGCACTCCCGCTACGAGCACGAGCTCGTGGACGCGGCCATCGTGCGCGAGCTCCAGCGCACTGGTGCTCGCGGGATCGGCTTCTTCCTCGGCGGAATGGCGCCCGATTGGGACATCGCCGCGTGGCGGCTCCGCCCGCAGCTCTCGCGGTGGCGCGCGGCGGGCGTTCCGATCACGTTCGTGGCTACCGCGACGACGCTCCGCGCGCTGCCGTCCACCGAGCGGGCCGCGCTCACGTCGCTCTGCGAAGCCCTTGAGATCGCACTCTGCGAGATCGAGCACGCGCCGCTCCCCGACGGACTCGTCGCGTGGATCGACGGCGACAAGAACATCGCATGGGCCCTCAGCGAAGCTGACGCCCTGGCGCCCGGAGACTGGTGGGAGCGGGACTTTGGTGAGCGAGTCGTTCATGCCGTTCGCCGCGAGGGGCTGTCGGAGCCCGTGATGCTCGGGGCGAAGCCCGTCGACCTCGCGGTGTTGCGCCCGCCGCCGCCCGGCGCGAGCTTCAAGCTCGTCGTCGGCAATGAGCTCGACGGCGCGGTGCATGGCCTCGGATCGCGCTTCTGGAAGCTCGTGGGCGGCGCGTCGACGACGCTCGGGGATCGCCTCGCGACGAAGGCGCCGCTCGCGTCGCTCACGTTGCAGGACCGCTACCTCGTTGCGCCTGTGGCCGTGCGGGTGTTGTTCGCGATGGCGGACCACCTCCGCGACGCTGGAA
>JBILLI010000167.1:0-12260 GCA_044376155.1 Polyangiales bacterium | reverse complement strand
GCGCCACGGAGAGCCCGACGGCGGCGGCCCCGACCAAGAGGCAGGCCGCGACGATCGCGAGGGTCAGGCGACGCGCCGGGCGCTGCGGCGCGATCGGCGCGGGGGGCGCGATTGGCGCAGGGGGGGGCGCGATCGGCGCGGGGGGCGCGTCGGCGGTGCGCTGGGTGCTTCGCATCGTGGGCGAGGGCGCCCAGCGGATGTGGGGGTCTTGCGCCTCGGGGCACGCGGCGAGGGCGTCGCGGAGGGTGAGCAGGTCGGCGAAGCGGTCGTCGGGGGCGGGGGCGAGGGCGCGCTCGACGACCGCGCACAGGGCCGCTGACGCGTCGGGCGCGCTGCGCGAGAAGCGGATCGGCTCGGCGTGGGTCAGCGCCGCGAGCAGCGCGCGGTGCCCGTCGGCCTCGTAGGGGCGGTGGCCGAGGAGCATCTCGTAGAGCATCACGCCGACGGCCCACACGTCGACGCGCAGGTCGACCGACGCGCACCCCTGGGCGAGCTCGGGGGACATGTAGGCCGGCGTCCCCGCGCGGGTCGGGGCGTCGGCGGCGTCGGTCAGCGCCGCGGCGCCGAAATCGATCACCGTGGGCGCGAGGGCGCCGTCGGCCCCGTGCGCCAGGATCACGTTCTCGGGCTTCACGTCCTGGTGGATCACCCCCCGCGCATGCGCCGCGGCGAGGGCGTTCATCACCGGGCGGAGCACCTCGAGGGCCTCGGCGGGCGTGGCCACGAGGCGCTCGTCGAGCCACGCCCGCAGGCTGGGGCCGTCGAGGAATTCCTGCACGAGAAAGGCCCCGGCGGCGGCGTCGCGCCCGACGTCGAAGACCCGCACGACGCCCGGGTGCGTGACCCGCGCGGCGACCCGGGCCTCGCGCAGAAAGCGCGCCTCGGTGTCCTCCGCGGAGCGCCCGCGGGCCACGAGCTTCAGCGCGACGTTGCGGTCGAGACGCGCGTCCCAGGCGCGGTACACCACCCCGTGCGCGCCGCCGCCCAGGCGTTGCCGCAGGGTGTAGCGATCTCCGAGGATCGTCCCCGTGCGGTCCTCGTCGGCGGTCTCGCCCATGTGCGCGATCGCACGCTACCACGCCGCGGCGCTATGCGACGCCCTGGTCCAGCGCGCACAGCTGCGGGACGACGGCCTCGACGAGCGCGGCCGCGTCGCGGATCACGGCGAAATGGTCCCCGGGCGCGGAGATCACCTCGGCGCGGCGGTGCAGCGCCGACCAGCGCGCGGCATTGCGGTTCTCTGGGGCGCGCGTCGCGGCCTGAAAGTACGTGAGGTCCGTCGCGGGGAGCGCCGTGGCGCCGGCGGGGTGCGCCTCGGCCTCGCGCATCCACCGCGCGGCGCGGGCGAGGTCTTCGCGCAGCGCCGCGACGTCCGCGTCGGGCGCGACGAGTCGGCGATACGGCCGCAGGAGGTGCAGCAGCGCGACGTTGAGATCCTCCGCGGCCTCGGGGGGGAGCGTGACGCGCAGGGAGGCCGCGAGCAGCGCGGCGACGTAGGGCAGCTCGCGCCCGGGCGGCGGGCGCTCGTCGTCGGCGTACCCCTGCGGGTGATACGCGTCGAGCATCACCACCCGGGGGACCTCTACGCCGCGCGCGGTGAGCCCCGCGGCCAGCGCGTGCGCCACGACGCCGCCGAACGACGCTCCCACGAGCACACACCGCCGCGCGCCCTCCAGGCGCTCCAGGGCCCCCTCGAGCAGCGCGTCGATGACCTCGTCGAAGCGCTCCCCGACGGGTTCCAGCGCGTAGACCCGGCGTGCTCTCCCCAGCGTCGCCGCGAGGGCGCCGAGGTCTCGCGCGCGCAGGAACAGCGGCGGCGCGAGCAGCGCAGGGACCGGCTCGGGCGGCCCCGCGAGGAGCGCCAGCCGCGTCGACGGCGCCGCCCCGGAGAGGTGTCGCGCCAGCCCGCGGAGCGTGGTGCACCGCTGGAGCGTCGCCGCGCTCACCGCGCGTCCGGCGACGCGCTCCAGGGCCATGCCCAGCTCCACGGCCTGCAGGGAGTCGAGGTGCAGGTGGCGCTGCAGGTCGTCGTCGGGGCCCAGGCCCTGCCGCGCGAACGATGACACCACGCGGGTGAGCGCCTGCAACAGATCGGGCGCCGCGGTCGCGGTCGCGGTCGGCGCGTCGGGCGTGGGCGGGCGCGCATCGTCGTCGGCCGTGCGGGTGTAGACCACCGGGAGGGCGCCGTCGGCGAGGAGCGCGCGGGCCCTGGCGCGCTGGGGCTTGCCGCTGGTCGTGCGCGGGAGCGTGCGGGGCGGCAGCAGCACCACCGTGCGCGCCGCGAGGTGATGCGCGCGCGCCAGGGCCGCACGCAGCGCCGCGTCGATGGCGGGGAGGTCCTCGGCCGCGTCGACGGCGTTGAGCTCCGCCGCGACGAGCAGGGCCTCGCCGAGGGGATCTTGCAGCGCGTAGACCCCGCCGGGACGGAGCGCGGGATGCGCCCCCCCGAGGGCCCGCTCGAGGTCGGGCGCGGCGTGGTTGCGCCCCCGCACGATGACCGCGTCGGTGAGTCGTCCGGTCACGAACAGCTCGCCCTGCCAGAAGAAGCCCTCGTCGCCGGTGCGGAGGTACGCGCGGGCGCCGTCGCTGCCCTCGATGCGCGCCTCGAAGCGCTCGGCCGAGCGCTCGGGCTGCCCCCAGTAGCCCAGGGCCTTGCTGGGGCTGTCGACCCAGATCTCGCCGATCTCCCCCGGGGCGAGCGCGCGGCGGCTGTCGGGGTCGACGACGCGCACGTCGATCCCCGTCGGCGCGGTGCCGTTGCCCACGAGGGCGAAGTCTCCGGGGCGGGCCGCGCGGTGCGTGACGAGCGCGTCGCGGTCGACGTGGGCGAGGCGCTGCCCGCGCACGGTGACGCCGACGGTGTGCTCCGCGAGGCCGTAGGCCGGGCAGAACGCGCGGGGGTCCAGGCCCGAGGCGCGGAACGCCTTCAGAAACGCGTCGACGGTGTCGGGGCGCACGGGCTCGGCGGCGCTCATGACCACGCGCAGGGCCGAGAGGTCCCAGGCCGCGCGCTGCGCGGGGGTGGTGCGTCGCACGAGCAGCGCGTAGGCGAAGTCGGGCGCGGCGGTGGCGGTGGCGCGCTCGCGGTGGCAGAGGTCCATCCAGAGGGCGGGGCAGCGCACGAAGCTCTGCGGCGAGGTGAAGACCGCGCGCAGGCCGAGCTGCAGCGCGACGAGCAGCCCGGAGATGAGCGCGAAGTCGTGGTACATCGGCAGCCACGCCACGCACACGCTGTCGCGGGTCAGCCCGAGCGTGTCGGCGCAGACCGTCTGGGCCTGGTGCGCGAGGTTGCCGTGGCTGATCACCACGCCCTTGGGCGCCCCGGTGGACCCGGAGGTGTACTGCAGAAAGGCGATGTCGCCGGCGTCGTGGGCCACGTCGCGCCAGGCGTCGGGGTCGAGGTCATCGAGGTCGTCGCCGCGGTCGGCGCACCAGCGCAGCGCCGCGACGTCCGCCGCGTCGGCGGGGAGCGCGTCGGCGAGGTACGCGGGCAGCAGGTCGTCGAAGGGCGCGGGGCAGACGCCGAAGCGCGCGTCGGCGTCGCGCACGACGTGGGCGAAGGCCGCGAGGTCACCCGGGGTGGACCCGGGCACCGGCGGGTACACGGGCACGGGGATCACCCCCGCCCGCAGGCACGCCACGAAGCACGCGAAGAACGCGAGGCCCGGCGGGAACGCGAGGATCACCCGGTCGCCCGCGCGGGCCCCCCAGCGCGCGGTGAGCGCGGCGGCGAGGCGGCGCGTGCAGCGGTCGAAGCTGCGCGGCGTGTGGCGCTCGACGATCTCGCCCTCGCCGTCGACGAACGCGAGGAACTCCTTGTCGGGCAACGCGTTGCGCACGTCGGCGAAGGCCGCGAGGGGCGTGCGCAGGGTGACCCGGGGGTCGGGCGCGGTGGCGTAGGAGTGCAGCACGGGCTCCTCCTCGGTGGGGGTGAGCACGCCGTTGGCGGCGACGATGCCCGAGGCGACGGCGTCGTCGTGCCACGTGAGACCGCGGGTCCAGCTCCCGGCGAACCACGTCCGCGCGACGCCCTGGAGCGCACCGAGCGCCGCCCGCGCCGCGAAGGTCTGCCGGTCGATGTTCACGTGCTCGAAGGAGGTCACCGCGGCGGGGCCTTCGGGGGGGCGCGTGGAGCTTCGTGTGTAGTCGTGGGTCACGAGACACGGGGTCTCGCCGTCGCGGTTGCACGGCGCGCGCTTGGTCGCGACGAGGCGCATGGGCCCGTCGGCCGCGTCGGGCGTCGGGACCACGAGGTTGTGGTAGCGGTGGTGCGCGGGGTCGCGCGGCAGGGACGTGGGGTCGAGGTGCGCGACGGGGGCGTTCACGGTGTGCCCGACGGCCCCGAGCACGGCGCGCTCGGCCGCGCTGGCGTGCTCCCCCAACACCCGCAGCGCGCGGTGCGGCGCGACGGCGAGGATCACGTGGTCGAAGCGCGCCGGGGCGCCGCGATCGTCGAGCGTGACGCCCCCGCGGTCGCGCGCCTGCACGACCACCCGGGCGCGGGTGTGGATCTCCACCCCGCGTGACTGCAGCGCGGAGACCACCGCGGAGACGTAGGCCGACGAGCCTCCCTTCATCCGCAGGAGCTGCTGCTCGCCGCGCCGCGAGAGGTCGAAGGCGTGGCGCAGCAGCGGGCGCAGGGGCATCGCGCGGTAGTAGTCCTCGGGGTGGCCCGGGAAGAGGTAGACCACCTGGCCGAAGAAGAAGTAGCGCACGAACTCGCGGGAGAACCCGCGGCGGTCGAGGTACTCGCCGAGGGTCACGCCGTCCCACGCGGGGTCGCGCAGCAGCCGCGGGAGCTCTTCGCGGCGAAACGCGGCGACGTCGGCGAGCACGTCGCGCGCGAAGGGGATGTCGGCGAGGTCGGTGTACGAGACCGCGCCGTCGGGGGTGCGCCAGGAGCGCGCCGTGGCGAAGGATCCGAGGGGCTCTGTGGGGATCTCCAGCTGGCGACACAGCCGAAGCAGGTTGGGGTGGGTGTGCTCGGTGAAGACCCCGAAGCCCGGGTCCACGGAGTGCGCGCCCACGTCGACCGAGACGGCGTGACCGCCGCACTGCGCCGCGGACTCGAAGAGGGTCACGGCGTGTCCGCGGCGGGAGAGCAGCTCGGCCGCCGCGAGCCCGGCGCCGCCGCCGCCCACCACCGCGACGCGCTGTCGCTGGGCACGAAAGGGGAAGGGGTCGTCGACCACGCCGCGGGCGGCGCGCGAGGTGGCGTAGACCGCGAGGCGCACCCGCGCGAGCGCGCCGAGGGGGCGGTGGTCGGGGTGGCACTGCGCGGGGGAGGTGAACAGCCGACGCTCCAGCGGGTCCTCGGCGGGCGCGGTGACGTCCTGGGCGGGGATCACGAGCGTGGCGACGGCGCGCCAGGGGACGGCCCAGCGGCGCGAGACGTCGTCGAGGTCCTCGGTGGGGCCCTCGGCGAGCTGGACGCAGAGGGTGAAGCGCCACGGCCCGCCGCGGAGGTTGTGCGCGAGGGAGGCCGCGAGGTCGTGGGCGCCGCCGGGGTCCAGGGTGACCGCGGGAGGGTTCTCGGCGTGCGGGAAGATGGCGTATTTGCACGCGCGGTCGCGGCCGAAGGCGTAGGGGGTGATGCTGAAGTAGGGGGCGTCGAGGAGGTTGGTCACGAGCCGCGGCGCGTCGGGGTGCGTGGGGTCTCGCGCGAGGAGGTCCTCCATGGGCTCGAGGAAGCGCGCCGGGGTGAGCTCCTGGGAGGTCATGCGCGGCAGCGTCTCGCTGCTGGAGCACAGCAGGTCTTGCACGGTGTGGCGCGCGTCGTCGTCGAGGAGCTTCACCGCGAGGCCGCGGAGGTCGCGGGTGTCGACGAAGGCCCCGCCCTGCACGTTGCTGAAGCGCGCGAGGCAGGGGTAGTCACGCCGAGCGGCGAAGACGCCCACGGCGAGCGCGGCGGGGAGCTCGGGCACCGAGAGCGTGGCGCGAACGACGCCGTGGCCCTTGGGGTGCCCGCCGCGCAGCGGACCCGGCGGCGCGCGCACGCCCGGCGGAGGTCGGTAGTCGCGCACCTGGGCGGCCCAGGGCGGGAGGATCCTGGCGATCTCGACCTCATCGGCATCGAAGGACATCGCGCGAGCGTAAGCGCGGCCTCGCGCGGGCCGTGCCTCAGCGCGCCTCAACGCGCCTCAACGCGCCCGCCATCACCGCCGCACGCCGCGCTGCGCCGCGACTCGTCGCCGGGGGAGGGGGGCCGTGCGCCCGACGCCGACGGCGATGGACGCGCGACTTCCGGGGCCGGTACGCGAGCGGAGATGAAATGCCGCATCCTCGGCGAGGCCGTGCGGCGCGACGAGGTGGTGATCGCCACCGAGGTCCACGGGCGGGTGTCGGACCTCCTGCCCCCCGAGGCCCCCGACGCGCAGCGCGCCGAGGCCGACCGCCGCTCGCGCGCGAAGAACGTGAACGGCCTGTCGCGCAAGCACATCCTCGACGGCATCGACGCCTCCCTCACCCGCCTCGGGATGGACCTCTACCAGATCCACGGCGACGACCCGCTCACCCCGTTGGAGGAGGTCGTCGAGGCCCTCGACGCGGTGCTCCCATGGAGCCCCCTCGCGGGGGGCTGCTCTCGGGCAAATTCCGCCGCGACAGCGCCTCGCCCGAGGGCGCCCGCCGCGCGAGCTTCGACTTCCCCCCGGTGGACCGCGCGCGGGCCTACGACTGCATCGACGCGATGACCCCGATGGCCGAGTCGCGCGGGGTGAGCGTCGCGCGCATCGCGCTCGCGTGGATGCTCCACCACCCGTGGGTCACCAGCGTCATCATCGGCGCGAAGACCGAGGCGCAGCTCCTCGACAACCTCGCGTCGACCGAGGTCGCGCTGACCGACGCGGAGCTCGCGGCCCTCGACGCGGCGTCGGTCCTGCCCGCGGAGTGTCCGGGTTGGATGCTCGACCGTCAGGGCGCCGACCGCGTCGGGCAGGTCACCCCGCGCCGTTGATCGCCCGCCGCCCGCGCCGCCTCGACGACGTCGTCGACGACGCGATACGGTCCGAGGAATGTCGCACCGCGCACGCACGAACGTCGGCCCCCACCTCGCGCTCCTCACGCTGATGCTCTCGGCGGGGTGTGGACGCAAGGCGTCGCCCTCCTTCCGCGACGCGTCGCCCACGATGCCGTCCCCGCCGCCGCCGCCGATCGCCGCGCGCCCGTCGCCCTCCGCGCTCGGTGACGCCTCGGCCGCGCTCGGTGACGCCTCGGCCGCGCCCGCGCCGCCGCGCACCCCGCCGCCCCCGCCCGCGCCGCCGGTCTCGGAGCTCACCCGCTGCACGACCGACCGCGACTGTCGGCCGAGCGCGTGCGGGCCGTGCCTGCCGGGCATGCCCATCCCCTCGATCATGCTGCGGATCAACTGCGTGCAGAACCCGTGTCTGAACGCCACGGCCGTGTGCTCCCCCGAGCAGTTCTGCGTCGTCGGGCCCGACACCCGCGCCCGGCTGAGCCCGCTGCGTGTCCCCTGAGCGCGCCGTGATGGTGCTCCGCGACGGGCGCGAGCATGGGCCCCACGCGTCACCTCCTCGCCCGCGCGCGGGGTGACGAACGCACCGGCCCCGCCCCGCGGTGTAGCCTCGCGCGCAGCGATGACCGACGCTCCGAAGACCCTGATCCTCTACGCGCACCCCTACCCTGACCGCTCCCGCGCGAACCGCGCGTTGGTGGAGTCGGTCGGGGGCCTGCCGCACGTGACGGTGCGCGCGCTCTACGACCTCTACCCGGACTTCAGCATCGACGTCGCCGCCGAGCAGTCGGCGCTCCTCGCGGCCGAGCGGGTGGTGTGGCAGTGCCCGCTGTACTGGTACAGCGTGCCCGCGCTGCTCTCGCTCTGGTTCGAGAAGGTGCTCACGCACGGGTGGGCCTACGGCGGCGGCGGCGACGCGCTGCGGGGCAAGCGCGCGCTCTGGGTCACGACCACGGGCGCGCCCGACAGCGCCTACGCGCCGGGGCAGATGCACGCGCGGCCGTTCGCCGACTACGTCCCTCCCATCGAACACACCGCCCGCTTCTGCGGAATGACCTGGGAGCCTCCGTTGATCCACCACGGCGCCTTGAGGGCGAGCGACGAGGCCCTCGGCGCGTGGGCGGAGCGCTACCGCGCCCGGCTGAGCGACCGCGAGGTGCGCGATGGCTGAGCGAGGCCTGCTCTTCGACGCGATGGTCTACCTGGGCGCCGCGGTGGTGTGCGTCCCGGTGGCGAGCCGGTTCAAGCTCGGCTCGGTGCTGGGGTACCTCGTCGCGGGCTGCGCCATCGGCCCGTACGGGCTGCGCCTCGTGGGCGACGCGACGGCGACGATGCACTTCGCGGAGTTCGGCGTGGTGCTCATGCTCTTCCTCATCGGGCTGGAGCTCGACCCCTCGCGGCTGTGGGCCATGCGGCGCGCGGTCTTCGGCGGCGGCGCGCTGCAGATGGCGGCGTGCGGGGCGGCGCTCGCGCTGGCGCTGCGCGCGGTGGGGCTGCCGTGGTCCGCGGCGATGGTGGCGGGGCTCTCCATCGCGCTGTCGTCGACGGCGATCGCGGTGCAGACCATGCGCGAGCGCGGCGTGCTCGGGAGCCCCACGGGGCGCAGCACCTTCGCCGTGCTGCTCTTTCAAGACGTCGCGGCGATCCCGCTCATCGCGGTGGTGCCGCTGCTCGCCGGCGGCGGCGGCGGCGCGTCGCCCGCGGGGGTGCTGCGCGGGCTCGGCGCGGTGGTCGCGGTGATCGCCCTCGGCCGCTACCTGCTCGGGCCGATGCTCCGGGTCATCGCGCGCACCGGCCTGCGCGAGGTGTTCACGGGCTTCGCCCTGCTGCTCGTGGTGGGCATCGCGCAGATCATGGACGCCGCGGGGATCTCCATGGCCCTGGGCGCCTTCCTCGCGGGCGTGCTGCTCGCCGGCTCGGAGTACCGCCACGCGCTGGAGACCGACATCGAGCCCTTCAAGGGGCTGCTCATGGGGCTCTTCTTCATCGCGGTCGGCATGTCCATCGACTTCAGCCTCCTGCGCGCGAGCCCGGCGCTGGTGCTGGGGCTGGTGCTCGGGGTGGTGCTGCTCAAGGGCGCGGCCCTCGCGGCGATCGCGCCCTGGCTGGAGGTCCCGCGGGGCGAGCGCTGGCACTTCGCGGCGCTGATCTCGCAGGGCGGGGAGTTCGCCTTCGTGGTGTTCGGGGTGGCCGGTCAGGCGCACCTGCTCCCGGGGCGATGGGCGGGGCTGCTCACGCTGGTCGTGGCGCTCTCGATGGCGCTCACGCCGCTGCTGCTGCTGGCGCACGACGCGGCCCTGGCGCGGGGCCGACGCGCGGCACGGGCGCCCGACGAGATCGATCACCACGGCGCCCCGGTGATCATCGCGGGCTTCGGTCGCTTCGGACAGATCGTCGCGCGGCTGCTCTTCGCCTCGGGCCTCCGCGCGACCGTGCTCGACCACGACCCCGACCAGATCGAGCTGCTGAAGCGGTTCGACTACCGGGTGTTCTACGGCGACGTCACCCGCCTCGACCTCCTCCACGCCGCGGGCGCGGAGCACGCGAAGCTGCTGGTCGTGGCGATCGACGACCCCGAGGCGAGCCTGCGGCTGGCGGAGCTCGTGCGGCATCACTTCCCGAGGCTCAAGCTCGTGGTGCGCGCCCGCAACGTGATGCACTACCTCAAGCTCCGCGAGCTCGGCGTCGCGGACGTAGAGCGCGAGACCTTCGAGGCCTCGCTCCGCGCGGGACGTCGCGCGCTGGAGCTGCTCGGCACGCGCCCCTACGAGGCGCGCGAGGCCGCCGACCGCTTTCGCGCGCACAACGTCGCGATGCTCGAAGACCTGCTGCCCCACCTCGCGGACGAGGCGAAGCGGCTCTCCATGGCCCGCGCCGCCAGGGCCCAGCTCGAGGAGCAGTTCGCGCGGGACCGCGAGGCGGTTGAGGGCGCCCCGGTGTCGTGGACCGCGGAGGCGCGCGACCCCGCTGACGTCTGAAGCCCCACGCGGGGCCACCCGCCGGCAGGGGGATCCATCTCGTTGCGCCGCAAGGGATTCTCTCTCGACACCGCGCCAGACCCCGCGGCGCCCTCCGCGCTCCTCCTGGCCGCGACGCTCGCGGTGACCCCGCGCTGAGCACCGCCCGCGACACCTGTCGCACGCGGTCCACACCCCGAGGGACCTGCGCGAGCGCATCGTGCGCGCGGCGCCGATCGTGCACGATGGGGCGCCATGGGACGCACACACCACGCCCTCCTCTGCCTCTCGCTCTCCGCCTGCGGCGGCACCACCGTCGTCGCGCCCTCCGACGGCGCCACCGCCGTCGACGCCGCGACGGACGCCCGCACCGACACGCCCGCCCCCGCCGACGCGGGCTGCGGGACCGCCGCGCCCACCGACCCCCTCGTCGCCCGCACGGAGCTCGGGTTGCTCCGCGGCGCGATGTCCGAAGAGTCTCTCGCGTGGCTCGGCGTGCCCTTCACGGAGCCGCCCACCGGCGCGCTGCGCTGGCGGCCACCGGTCGAGCCCACACGGTGCTGGGGCGCGGTGCGCGAGGCCACGACCTGGGCGCCGCGATGCCCGCAGATCCCCCAGCAGCAGGGCCAGCCCTTCGACCCCAACGCCCCCGTCGTGGGCCAGGAGGACTGCCTCACGCTCAACGTCTGGCGCCCCGCCAACGCCCCGGCCGACGCCGCGCTGCCGGTGATGGTGTTCATCCACGGCGGCGGCAACAGCGTCGGGTACGCGGGCGAGGTCACGCCGAACGGCGTGCGCCTCTACGACGGCAGTCGCCTCGCCGCGCGCGGCAACGTGGTGGTGGTCACCGTGGAGTACCGCATCGGCGCGCTGGGCTACATGCTCCACCCGGGCCTCGAGGCGGAGCCCGACGGCGCGCCGGGCAACCTCGGGCTGCTCGATCAGATCGCCGCGCTGCGCTGGGTCCAGCGGAACATCCGTGGGTTTCGCGGAGACCCCGCGCGGGTGATGGTCTTCGGCGAGAGCGCCGGCGCCGTGAACGTCTGCGCCCTCGTCGCGAGCCCGCGCGCCGCGGGGCTCTTCTCCCGTGCGCTCATGCAGAGCGGGAGCTGCTTCGCGACGATCCCCACGGATGTCGCCCGCGCGCAGGCCGAGACCTTCGCCCAACGCACCAACTGCGCCGCCGCGCCCGACGTGCCCGCGTGCCTCCGCGCCCTCTCCGCCGAGGCCGTCGTGCGCGCCCTCGCGGGACCGGTGAACGTCTCGGGCCTTGAGACCGGCGGCGCGCGATGGGGCCCCATCGTCGACGGCCGGGTGCTCACCATGCGCGCGTACGACCTCATCGCCGCGGGGCAGCACAACCGCGTCCCGGCGGTCGTCGGGCACAACACCGAAGAGGTCGGCGCGACGGTGCCCGCCATCGCCAACGAGGCCGCGTACCGCGCCGCGCTCACCACGGCCTTCGGCGCGGTCCTCGCGGAGCAGATCCTTCAGCGATACCCGGTGAGCCGCTACAACACCCCCCGCGGCGCGCTGGTGCAGGCGCTCACCGACGCGCGCTTCGGCTGCCAGGCCCGCATGACCGCGCGCGCCCTCGCCCGCGGACAGCCCGGCGTGGCGACGCACCGCTACCTCTTCGCGCAGCCCTTCGAGAGCGGCGGCACCGCGCGGCTCCTTGGCGCCTTTCACGGCCTCGAGCTGCTCTGGGTCTTCCAGAACGGCGCGCGGGGGATGAACCCACCGACGGAGAACGAGCTCGCCGTCGAGCGCGCGCTGCTCGGCTACTGGACCCGCTTCGCCGCCACCGGCGACCCCAACGGCGGCGCCGATCCCCCGTGGGCGCGCTACGCCACCGGCGAGCCGCTGCTGCGCATCGCCGCGACGTCGCAGGAGGTCCGCGGGTGGCGCACCGAGGAGTGCGACTACATCGATTCGGTGGTGCAGGTGATGACCCCGGTGCCCTGACCCCACCTCGCTCTTCGCGTGGACCCTCGCTCCGCCAGGGGGTTGCCACCCTTCCCCCGCGTCGGGTTCACCTCGGGACACATCCCCGAATCAACCTTGATTCTGAGATGAATTCGCGAGGCGTGGCCCCCTTCCCCGGCCCTTCCCCCGCCTCGGTTCACCTCGGGACACATCTCTGAAATGCGCTTGTTCTTGTGGTGAATTCGCGATTCGTGGCCCCCTTCCCCGGCCCTTCCCCCGCTTCGGGGGAAGGGTGGAGAGCCGCGATCTCAGGAATGGTCCAGGCGTCTCGAAACGCTGGGATTGCAGACCGTTTCGCGTCTCACCTCCCGCCTCTCCTTCGCGTGGACCATCGCTCCGCCAGG
>JBILLI010000837.1:0-3317 GCA_044376155.1 Polyangiales bacterium | reverse complement strand
CCTCCCTTGCGTGGCTCAGCCACGCGGCGGTCGTCACGCCTTGCTGCGCTTGCGGCTCCTTCGCATCCGGCCCTTTCTTGTGACTCGCGACACTAGTGACAACAGCCGAACCGCACTCGAACGGCTTTGGGCAAGCAGAATCAGCTCAGAAAACCCCCCGCCAGGGGGGAACATCCGTCTGAGCGGGCGCCGTCAGCGCACGTAGACCACGGCGTAGCGGGACTTGGTGCTGGGGCTGTAGTCCCCGTTGCCCGCGGTGCCGCTGGGCCACAGGGCGTTGGCGTTGCAGGGCCAGGAGTTCGCCGTGCACGCCTCGGGCACGAGGTTGGCGAGGCGCAGCAGCGAGAGGTCGATCGACGCCCACGTGGCCTGGCACGTCACGCAGTTGCCGATGCCGTTGACCCACCAGCTCGGCCCGGCGAGGAAGCCCACCGCGGCGTTCTCGTTGGTGCCCGGGAAGCAGCTGTTGAGCCCGCCGCCGCCGTTCACGTCCTGCCCGCCGAGCACGAAGCCCAGCATGCGCTGCTGCGGCTGCGAGAGGTTGGGCGACGCGAAGTCCACCCCGCTGCGGGTCCACCGCGTGCCGCAGGCCGTGGTGGGGTAGTTCGCGCGGATGTACGGCCCGAAGGCCGCGTTGCCGAGCAGCCCGCGGAACCCGAAGTGGTACTCGTCGGTGACCACGAGCAGGTCGTTGCCCGCGACGCCGCTCCACGCCGCGGTCTTCACGTTGTCGGTGAGCCGCCCCGGGAGCGCGCCGAAGGTGGTGACGTTCGACAAGACGTCGAGGGAGGTCCAGCGGCGCCCGGCGGTGGCGGGGGCGTTGTGCACGGTGCCCGCGAAGGTCCAGCCGCCGTTGTCGAGGGTCATCTCGCAGTAGGCGCGAAAGGGCGCGGCGCCGCCGGGGCCGTCGGGGTCGATGTCGTACTCGCCGCTCGGCAGCGTCGGGTACGCCGCGCGGATCTGCGCGCAGCTCGCGAGCGTGACGCACGCCCCGGCGCGGCACACCTGCTGGGCGCCGCACGCGTTGCCGCACGCGCCGCAGTGGGTCACCGAGGCGCGGGTGTCGGTCTCGCAGCCGTTGGTGGCGTTGGTGTCGCAGTCGCCGAAGCCCGCGTTGCACGCCCCGAGGGCGCAGCTCCCGGCGCGGCACGCGGCCGCGGCGTTGGCGAAGGCGCACGCGCGCCCGCACGCGCCGCAGTTCGCGGGGTCGCTGGGGGTCGCCGCCTCGCAGCCGTTGGTGGCGTTGCCGTCGCACTCCGCGAAGCCCGCCACGCAGGTCACGGCGCACGCGCCGAGGGAGCACGCGGGCACGCCGTTCGGCCGCGGCGGGCACGCGTTGTCGCAGCGCCCGCAGTGGGCCACGGCGCTGCGGGTGTCGGTCTCGCAGCCGTTGGTGGCGTTGCCGTCGCAGTTCGAGAAGTTCGTCGCGCAGGTCGCCACGGCGCACGCGCCCGCGGTGCACGCCGCGGTGGCGTTGGCGAGGCTGCACGCGCGCCCGCAGGCGCCGCAGTGCGCGGTGCTGCTGCGCGTGTCGACCTCGCAGCCGTTGCTCGGGTCGCCGTCGCAGTCGGCGAAGCCCGCGTCGCAGGTGTAGCGGCAGGCGCTGCCCTCGCACGCGGCCTGGGCGTTGGCCCGCGTCGCGCAGGCGTTGCCGCACGCGCCGCAGTGCGCGAGGGCGGTGCGGGTGTCGGTCTCGCAGCCGTCGCCCGGGGCGGAATTGCAGTCGGCGAAGGCGCCGGTGCACATGCCCACCGCGCAGGTGCCGTTGGCGCAGGCCGGGGCGGCGTTGGCCACCGCGCAGGTCATGCCGCAGCCGCCGCAGTGCGCGGTGTTGCGCTGCGGGTCGACGCAGGCGCCCGCGCAGCAGGTCTGTCCCGTGGGGCAGGGCTGGGTGTTGGAGCAGCCCGGCACGCAGAGCTCGCCCACGCAGAGGTTGCCCGGGGGGCAGTGGGCGTCGACGACGCAGGCGACGCACTGGCGGGTGGTGGTGTTGCAGCGGAGGTTGGTCGCGCCGCCGTCGCCGCTGGTCGTGGCGCAGGCGTTGTCGTCGCGGCAGCCCGGGACGCAGGTGTTGGCGTCGCAGTAGCGCCCCGCGGGGCAGCGGTCGTCGGCGGCGGTGCAGGGCACGCAGCGGCCGGAGGCGACGTCGCAGGCGGGGCCCTCGGCGCGGCCCGCGCAGTCCATGGAGGTCGCACAACGAAACGGAACGTCTTGCGGCGCAGGGACATCCATCACATCGAGGGGCACGGTCACGTCGACGACGTCCGGGGCAGAGACGACGTCGGGGGCGTCGAGGGCGACCGTGAGGTCGGCGGCGATGTCGCTCGACGCGTCGGCGGCGCTGCCGACCACGGATTGGTTCTGCCCGCAGGCGCCGAGCACGGCGGCAAGGAACAAGCTTCGGTGTCGCATGGGCGGTTTATACCTCAGCGGCCACGTTCGCTCCGACGGCGCGGCGTCGCGAATCTCCTCCGTAGCGCGGCGCGAGGTGATAGGGGTGCCCACGCGCGCATGAAGAACCCCGAGAACGGCTACGTGGGCATCGGGATCTACAACGTGAAGCGCACGCACAACTTCGGCGCGGTGATCCGCACGGCGCGGGTGTTCGGCGCGAGCTTCGTGTTCAGCGTGGGCCACCGCAACCCTCAAGAGCAGAGCTCGATCCACGCCGAGCTCACGGTGCCGCACTTTCATTTCCAGACCCTCGACGAGTTCGTGGGCGCGATCCCCGTGAACGCGAAGCTGGTCTGCGTCGAGCTCACCCCCGGCGCCCTCGACGTGCGCACCTACGTGCACCCCCCGCGGGCGGTGTACCTCCTCGGGCCCGAGCACGGCACCCTCCCGCAGGGGATCATGCGCGCCCACGACACGCTGATCCTCCCGGGGAAGTACCCGCTCAACGTCGCGATGGCGGCCACCGTGGTGCTCTACGACCGCGCGCTCAAGGCGCCCTGACGTCCTGCCACGGGCGCTCACATCTCCGAAATACGCTTTTGCTCCAGGTGAATTCGCGACGCGTGGCCCCCTTTCCCGTGCCTTACCCCGCCTCGGGGGAAAGGTGGAGAGTCGCGGGCGGAGCGATGGTCCACGCGAAGGAGAGACGGGAGGTGTGACGCGAAACGCGTCTGCACCCCAAGCGTTTCGAGACGTCTGGACCATTCCTGAGACAGCGGTTCACCACCCTTCCCCCGAGGCGGGTTCACCTCGGGACACATCTCTGAAATACGCTTGTTCTTGTGGTGATTTCGCGATTCGTGGCCCCCTTCCCCGGCCCTTCCCTCGCTTCGGGTTCACGTCGGGACACATCTCTGAAATGC
>JBILLI010000166.1:0-12274 GCA_044376155.1 Polyangiales bacterium | reverse complement strand
TCATCAGGTCTGATGAACGTCGCCGAGCCTCGACGAGGACCCACCCCTTCGTCGGGCCTCAGGGAGCGCAAACCAGGGTCACCGCGCGCGACGCGACGCCGCGGGGGTCCGACGCGGTGATCACCAGGTCCCAGCGCCCCGCGTGGGGAAGGGTGGCCGGCGCGCCGTAGACCCGCACGCGCACGCCCGCGGGCGCGTCGACGGTGACGCTCGCGCCGGGTGTGCACTGCCGCGGTGCAGGCGGGAGCGCCGGCGCGCGCACACCCGCGTCCACCCTCGGGATCGTCGCCGCGGCCCGCGCCGCCTCGCCGAGGAGGCCGGTGCCGAGGAAGCGCGCCGCGCGTCCCGAAGCCGCGATGTGCGCGCGCACCCGGGCGAGCGCGTCGGCGCCGTCGCCGCCGCCGAGGCGCGCGGTGATCGCGTCGAGCAGCGCGAGGCCCGCGAGGCCCTCCTCGCGCAGCGACGCGAGCGGGTACCCGAGCTCGTCGACGAGCGCCGCGTCGAAGGTCCCGTGATGAAACGTGGAGGCGAGCGTCGACATGCCCGCGAAGACGTCGAGCGTGGTCGTGAGGTCCTCCGCCGTCGGCGCCGTCCCTGTCTGTGCGTCGCGCAGGACGCGCCCGAGCGCGTCGCGCAGGCGGCGGTGCGTGATCGGCGTCGTGAAGCTCCCGTCGTAGACCTCCATGAGCCGCAGCAGCGCGTCGCGGGCGCCGGGGTCGTCGCGCCAGAGGTAGTGCGACTCGAGCTCCGCCGCCGCCGCGCGGGCCGCGGGGCCGGTCTCGCCGCGGGCGAGCCACGCGCCGAGGAGGCCCGCCGTGAGCCGCGCGAGGGAGCCCTGGATCAGCGGGTTCGCCGTGATGCCCGGGGTCACCGCCCGGAGGGTGTCGTCGCGGCCCTCGTAGGTGCCGAAGAGGACGCGCCCGGTGAAGCCGTCGCCGGCGTCGTTGGCCCAGGCGTTGTCCCAGATCACCGGGTCGCGCTGGAGGAGCCCGCGCACCGTCGCGAGGTCGGCGCCAGAGAGCGTCGCGCTGCCGGTGTCGCGCCCGGTCCAGAGCACCCGCACGGCCGGGGGGAGCGGGCGAAGTGCGGTGAGGTAGTCCGCGCCGCGGGGCGCCCGCGCGAGCTGCGTGTCGTCGTAGATCGTCGGCACGAACCACATCGTTACGCCGGGGTGGGTCTCGCGCAGCGCCGCCAGAGCGTCGGTCACCACCCGCGCGTGGAGGGCGCCGACGGCGCCGTCGGGGGACTCGCCGCCGAGGTCGTCCGCGAGGATCGCCACGCCGTCGGCGCCCGCGTCGAGGAGCGCGCGGAGCTTGTTCACGAGCGCGCCGAGGTCGCCGTCGCGGTAGTCGAGAAAGGGGCTCACGCCGAAGAGCACCCGCACCCCGCGGGCCCGGGCGACGGCCCCGAGGGCCGTGAAGCGCGCGCGAAAGCCAGCGTCGTACGGGACGCGCCACATCGACCGATGCAGCGGATCGTCCTTCGGCGCGTAGAGGTAGACCCCCATCCCGAGCCGGGCGGCGGCGTCGATGATCCGCGCCCTTTCGTCGAAGGACCACGGCGGCCCATAGAACCCCTCGATGACCCCGCTCTCCGGGTGCGCGGGCGTGGGCGGCGTCGCGGGCGGGGTGGGGAGCGCCGGCGGGAGCGCGACGCGCTCATCGCGAGAACGCAGCGCGACGGAGCGCACGCGCGCGTCGCGGCCACCGCGCAGGTCGATCTCGACGCAGGTCCCGCAGGCGCCATCGAGCGCGAGCGGCTGTGAGGGATCGGCCCACGGGAGCTCTGCCACCACCGCCCCGCCACACGCGTCGAGCACGTACGCCCGCACGTCGCGCAGCGCGCCGTCGGCGGTGAGCGCGACGCCGTCGAGGGCCACCGGGCGCGCGAGACCCGGTCCCAGGTCGATGCGCAGCGTCGCCGTCACGCCCTCCGCGGGGACCCATCCGTTGCGGGGATCGTCGTCGCGGAGGGTCTGCACCCCGTCCTGGTCCTCGCGCACCCACACGAGGCGCACGCGGGTGTTGTCGGCGCCAAGGCGTGCGACGGGGAGGAGGTCGCGCGGCGCACCGGAGGCGGGGGCGCAGCGGAGCGGCGTGGTGCGGGTGCTGCGCGGCGCGGCGCCGTCCGCGAAGCCCGTATCGACGGCGGCGTCGCGGGGAGGCAGCGCGCCGCCGTCGCCGACCGCGGGCGACGACGCGCAGGCCGTGAGCGCGAGCACACACGTCGCCGCGTCGCAGATCCTCATGCGCGCACGCTCGCACGAGAGGAAAGGAAGTCCAACGCGCGGCGACGGTCAAGCGGCGTGGAGTTCCAGACCTCGACCCGTTGAGCCCGCCTCGAGGCAACCAGCTCCCCGTGATGCGAGGTGAGCGCCCCTCTGCTCCTCTCTACCGCCCGCGTCCCCCGCGGAAGAGATCCCCTCGCGCCTCGCGACCACGATCCGTGCGTGCTCCGACGCGGAGCCGCGACCGCGCACGCCGCGGGAGCATCGACCCTGCGTGCCCCCATCGACCCCACCCGCCCTCCTCGTGCAACTCGCGACCACCTTGCCGCTGGTCGGGCTCATCTGGACCATCCAGCTCGTGCACTACCCCCTCTTCGACCGCGTCGGCGCCGAGGCCTTCGCGCGCTACCACGCCGACCACGCGCGGCTCATCACTCCGCTCGTGGGTCCGCTCATGATCGTGGAGCTCATGGCCGCGATGACCACCTTGCGCTGGCCCTCGGCGCGCGTACCGGAGGGCTTTGGCCTCGCGATGCTGGCCCTCCTGGGCGTGGCCTGGGCGACCACCGCGCTGCTCTCGGTGCCCGCGCACAACGCGCTCGCCCAGGGCTTCGATGCCGCCGTGCACAGCCGGTTGGTGAGCACCAACGCGATCCGCACCGCGGCCTGGACCGCGCGCGGCGCCCTGCTGCTCTGGGCCCTCACCCGCGCCGAGCGCCTGGGGGACTGATCCCCGCGCGGGGGATCGTTCGGCGAGGGCCCGCTTGGAGCCCCGAGATCCGTGGAGCGAAGCGCCGCTCGGCGGGCGCATGGCGAACGATCCCCCGCGCGGCGACGGAGGTCCGAGGGGTGACGTCACGTCCCCGAGGCGGCGCGCGATCGATCATCGCGGCGGGCGGGACAGCCCGAGAAAGACCTGCACCGGCGCGATCGTTCGCTGCGGGTCCTCTTCCTGCGGGACGTGCCCGAGGTCGTCGAACACCACCAGCGTGCTGCCCGCGATGTCGCGCTGAAAGCGGCGCGCGCTCTCGATGGGGATCAGCCGATCACGACCGCCCCAGAGCACCAGCGTCGGAGCCCGCACCTCGACGATCCGCGCTTCGTGCTCACCGCGCCGCATGCCGCGCAGACGCGCGGAGACCGCGGCCCGATTGCCCGCGCGCAGCGTAAGCTGAAAGTACCGCTCGACCAGCGCGTCGGTGACCTTCGAGGGGTCGCCGTAGACGTTGCGCACGCTCGCGCGCACGAGCCGCCGGGTGAGCAGCCGCTGCGTCAGCGGCGCGAGCCATCGGTTGCTCGCGAGGCGAAACCCGAGCGGAACCGACGTCGGCGGCGTGCGGTATCCTCCCGCGTCGACGAGGATCAAACGCTCCACGCGCTCCGGGGCGGCCACCGCGGTCTCCCACGCGATGGCTCCGCCGAGGGAGTTGCCGGCGAGCACGAAGCGTCGCACGCCGCAGCGGTCGAGCGTGTGGAGCACGAACTGAACGTAGCCCTCGATGCTGTAGTCATGCCGCGGAGAAGGCCCCGTGAGCCCGAAGCCCGGGAGGTCAAAGGTGATCACCCGGCGGTGGGGCGTCAGCCCGCGCACCCACGGCTCCCAGGTGTGGAGGCTCGCGGAGGTGCCATGCAGCAGCACCACGGGAGAGGGGTCGTCACGAACCCCCTCGTCGCGCAGGTGCACCTGCATGCCGTCCACGTCGATGAACCGCGACGGCGGCGGAGCCCAGCGCGCCCGGAGCGGTGACAGCGGCAGATCCGGCTGCCAGGCGTAGGCGATGAACGCAATGACCAGCAGGGCGAGCGCCGCGAACAGGCGAAGGGCCGCGCGGCCGACGCGGGTGGTGAGGGAGCGTGCCGGGGCCGGTGCGTTCATCGCGCGACGATGCCACACGGGCGGGGCGGTCGGCGCGACGGCGCACCGCGGCGATGCGTGCCGAGCCCCCTCGCCCGCGTCCCGCCACGACGTCGCTGCCCCCGACCCGCGCGGCCGCGTTCCTCGCGGTCCTCCACGGCGTCGCTCCACGAGGTGCTCGCGGCCGCTGCCCGTGCGGCCTGTGCTGTCGCCAAAGACTCTGCGTCCCAAGCGGTTGCAACACACGCGGCCCGCTCGCAGGGATCGCGTGCAGCCCCATCGCAGGCCGAGATGAAGCAGCGTCAGCCCAAAACGCAAGCGCGGTGACCGCGGTGCGGAGAGCGGCACGGTGAAAGGACGCGCGGGAGAACAACGCCGCGTTGTGCGGAGAGGGGTTCACGGAGATCCCTGTCCGCAGGAGGGCGTGACGGGTACCGTCGCCTGCATGCGCACGACGCCGCCGTGGTGGGCCTCGACCTCGATCTATCAGGTGTATCCGCGGAGCTTCGTCGACTCGAACGGCGACGGCATCGGCGACCTGCCGGGCGTCGTGTCGCGCCTCGATCACCTCGTGGAACTCGGCGTGAAGGCGCTGTGGCTCTCGCCCTTCTTTCGCTCGCCCCAACGCGACTTCGGCTACGACATCAGCGACTACCGCGACGTCGCGCCGGAGTACGGCACCCTCGACGACGCGCAGCGGCTGATCGATGAGGCGCATCGTCGCGGGCTCGCGGTGATCTTCGACCTCGTCCTCAACCACACGAGCGATCAGCACCCCTGGTTCGTCGAGTCGCGCGCCTCACGGACCAACCCTCGCGCGGACTGGTACGTGTGGGCAGAGGGCAGCCGCGACCGGCGCGGTCGCCCCGTTCCCCCGAACAACTGGCGGTCCGAGCTCCAGCTGCCCCGCGCGTGGCAGTGGTCCCACGAGCGACAGCAGTGGTACCTCGCCTCCTTCCTCGCGTTTCAGCCAGACCTCAACTGGCGCAACCCCGCCGTGCGGGCCGAGATGTTCGACATGGTGCGGATGTGGCTGGGACGGGGCGTCGACGGCTTTCGCCTCGACATCTTCGGCTCGTGCATGCAGGACGCCGCGCTGCGCGACAACGACCCCTGGCCCACCCTGTACGCGGGCATCCCGCGGCTGCAGACGCCGAACCGCACGCTCAACACCGACGACTGCTTCGCCCTGGCGGGCGACCTCCGCGCGGTCTGCGACGAGTTCGGGCCCGACCGCGTGCTCCTCGGCGAGGTCTTCGGGCCCTCGTCCGTGCTGCGGCGCTACGTGTCCGACGGCGGGCGCGCGGGTCTGCACCTGGTGTTCCTCTTCGACTTCCTCGCGGCGCGGTATTCCGCGACGGCCTACCGCGGGCTCATCGCGCGCTTCGAGCGAGATTTCCCGCCCCCCATGGCGCCGACGTATGTGCTCGAGAACCACGATCGCGCGCGGAGCCTCTCGCGCGTCGGCGGCGACCTGCGCAAGGCGCGCGTGCTCGCCACGCTCCTCTGCACGCTGCGCGGCGTGGCGGTGCTCTACCAGGGCCAGGAGATCGGGATGGAGAACCGCTACATCCCCCTCGCCGACGCGAAGGACCCCATGGCCCAGACCGTCGCGCGGCACCTCCCGGAGTGGCTGAACCAGCGTCTGCCCGAGCGGCTCAACCGCGACGAGGTCCGGAGTCCAATGCAGTGGACCGCAGCCCCCCACGCCGGCTTCTGCCCTCCCGACGTCGCGCCGTGGTTGCCGACACACGACAACGTCCCGCAGCGCAACGTCGAGTCGCAGGTGCGCGACCCCGACTCGTTGCTCACCTGGTACCGCACCCTCCTCGCGCTGCGCGCCGAACGCGAGGCGCTGCGGGAGGGGCGGCTCGAGCTCGCGGCCGACACCGCGCGTCACGTGATCCGATACGACCGCGTCGGCGAACACGAGCGCATCGTCGTCGTCGCCAACCTCGGAGATGCCCTGACGGAGATGCGTCTCGGCGAGGGCGCGACGCTGCTCGCCGCGAGTGACCCGGGCTGCGGATTGATCGACGGGGCCGTCACGCTGCCTCCGCACACCGCGGTGGTCGCGCTGCTGGGGTGACGGCGCTCGCGGGTCAGTGCGACTGGAACCACGCCGCGATGCGGGCGCCGGAGAACGCCGGTGGCGCGTGATCGCCGTTGGGCGAGAGGCAGAACTGCACGTCGGCGCCGGTGCACACATACCCAGCGCACGGACCGTCGGGGCGCGTGACCGTGGAGCAGGTGTTCACGCTCAGCCAGCGGTCGCGGGCCTGGTTCGCGAGGGTGACGGGCACCGTGCGGTCGTCGGCGTTGTGCGCCATCCAGACCGGCAGCGGACGCGCGCACGGCGACGACAGCACCCACGACGGCGCCCCGGCCGACACCGACGCGCTCGCGCGGAGAAGATCCCCGCGGGCACACGCCAGGGCGTGCGCGAAGAACCCGCCGTGGCTGCGCCCGTAGCTGTAGCGTCGGGTGCGGTCGACGCAGAAGCGCGCCTCGAGGTCCGCGAGGAGCGCGTCGAAGAGCGCGATGTCGCGACCGTCGCGACGCCAGTCCCAGCCCGTGCCGGTCACGCCGCCGGCGGCGTCTGCGGGGAGCCCCGTGACGTCGAGGCCATCGGGGTACACGAAGATCGCCGACGTCATCGCGCTGGACTCCACCGCGATGGACGGTCGAAAGGTCGCGCCCGTCCACGTGTTGCCGTGCCACCCGAACACGATGGGGATCGGCACCGACGGGTCGTAGCCCGGAGGCACCGAGAGCACATAGGTGCGCCGCACGCCCGCCACCATGAGGGAACCGTTGCGCACACCGCCCGCCGCGGCCATGCCGCAGCCCGCGCTGCCCGGCGCGTCCATCGGCGCGGGGCGATCCTCGACGATGGCCGTGTCGGCGACGGTGACGGCGTCGAGGGGACCGACGTCTGGTGCCGCGACGATGTCCACGGTGGACGTGTCGCGCGCAACCGCGACATCGACCGCGACGTCGTCCGCCGCGGGGATGTCAGGGAGCGATGACGCGACGTCGCTCGCGTCGGTCGGACCGACCGTCGTGCGGTCGGGCGGGGCGCTCACCTCAACGCCCATCACATCCATCACGGCGGCGCCGTCGGTGACGGGCAGCGCCGCGGGCGTGTCGCATCCGAGCAGGAGGAGCGCAGGGAGAATGACGCATCGCACGGCCGTCTCGACCTCCTTCCGTACAGTTCGACGACGACGTCGGTGCCCGGTCACGCTCCGCGCGCGGACGTCGGTCATCGCCGGGCGCGGCTTTGACGACGCGGGCAGGTCGAGCAGTGTCTGACGAGGTCGCGGGATCATGGTGGACCCATAGTTTGAGGCATTTCCACGCGCCGCGGTGCACCCGTCCCGGGCGTGGCGGCCCCGCGGCGTAGGGCCCACCGACACCGCGGTCGAAGCGCGGGCAGCGCCGCGAGGCCACGGGTCACCAGGGCGCGCCCTCGGGGACCAGCACGCGCATCGGGTAGACCGCGCCCCCGTCGCTGACGTGATGAAAGACCTCGCGCACCTCGTCGCCGCGGAGCGGGAGCGCGTCGAGCTCGTCGAGCGTGACCCAGCGCGCCTCGAGGGAATGCTCGTCGGGGGTGCTCTTCGGCGGCGCATCATCGGCCGGGCGCGCCACGAACCACACGCGCACCCGCGCGGATCCGTCGTCGCCCGCGCGGTGCTCCACGCGCAGCACGCCCTCGATCACCACGCGCAGCCCGCTCTCCTCCAGCGTCTCGCGCACGGCCGCGGCGTCGAGGGCCTCGCGCGCCTCGACGCGCCCCGCGGGCACGTACCACCCCTGCCCGTGCTTGCGCTCTCGCACCACGAGGAACCGCCGCCCGAGCCGCACCACCACCATCGCGAAGAACCACGTCGGGATCGCCACGCGTGTCATCACCGCGGAGCACACCCGATCGCTCAACCCGCGTCAACGCCTCCTCGCGCGGCACCCGAAACTTGCGGCAGCGCGCGTGCGCGGGCCACCCTGCCGCCATGACCCGCCGCCCCGCCGCCCCCCTCGCGAGGGTCGCCACGCTCGTCGCGGCGCTGCTGCTCGCGAGCCCCCTCGCGTGGGCGCAGCGACGGCGCGCGGCCGGCGCGACCAAAGACTCCCCCGTCGTTCGTGTGCTCCGGGACATCGAGCGGAGCTGGCGCTCGGGGCGCTACGACCACGCGACGCGCATCGACCCGACCGCGGGGCACTACGCCTTCGACTGCTCGGTGATGGTCGCGTGGGTGCTCCGACGCGCCGCCCCGGCCGCGGAGCGTGAGGTCGAGGCCAGCGCGCAATCGACGCGCCCCCTCGCCCGGCACTACCAGCGTCACCTCGCGGCGCCGCCCGCGCGCTCGGCGTGGCGCGCCATCCCCCGCGTCGCCGACGCGCGCCCGGGGGACGTCATCGCCTGGAACTTCCCCGCGTGGATTCGCACCAGCATGACCGGGCACGTGGCCTTCGTGATGGAGACCCCGCGGGTCTACCCCGCGCGGCCGAACACCTTCGTGCTGCGCGTCGCCGACAGCTCCTCGGTGCCCCACGACCGCGACACCCGAGACCGCGGGCGCTTTCGCGGCTTCGGGTACGGAGACATCTACGTGCAGGTGGACCCCGCGCGCGGGACGCCGGTGGCCTATCGCCCGAACCTCCGCCCGGGCACCGGGTTTCTGCGCACCACGATCGCGCTCGCGCGGCCGCTGCGGTAGCGCCCGGGAGATCGACGCGGGGTGATCGGCGGCGAAGCCCTGTCGGAGAGAGCCCTCAATGACCACGCGACGCCGACCCCGTCCCGGCCGCAAGCCCGGCGCGTACTCGCAGGCCGAACGCGTGCTGCGCCTGCACGCGGCCCTCGTCGACGGGCGCATCGTGCGCGTCTCCGAGGTCGCCGAGGAGCTCGAGGTCTCGGTCCGTCAGGTCCAGCGCGACCTCGCGGTGGTGCGCGGCCACCTCGGCGACCGGCTCGCGCAGCGCGAAGACGGCGCGTGGGTCGTGCGCCGCGAGCTCACGTCGGCGGCGGATCGGCGGAGCGCGCGCTCGGCGATTCTGGGCGTGGCCATCGGTGCGAAGCTGTCGTCGGCGCTGTGGGGCGAGGCCACCTCGCGTCGGCTGCGCGCCCGCGTCGACGGGCTCATCACGGGCCTCGGCGCCACCGACGCGTCGCGCTTCGACGGCTGGCAGCGCCGCGTCGCCGTCGTGGCGCCTGGCCAGAAGGACTACGCCGGTCGACCCGAGCTCGCGCAGCGGCTCGACCAGATGCTGGAGGCGATGATCCGATGCGGCGTCGTGCGCCTCGCGTACCGCTCGCACCAGCGCGCGATGCGGGGCGCCCCCGCGCGCGTGCTCGTCGCCCATCCCCTCGGGCTCGTGCACTACCGCGACGGCGTGTACTTCGTCGTCGACGTCACCGACGGCACGGAGCCCGCGGACCGGCAGGGTCGGCGCATCCTCCTCGCGCTCGACCGCATCGAGGCCGTGACCCTCACGGGCGAGTCGTTCGCGGTGCCGCGGGGCTTCGACGCGCGGGCGTTTCTCGGCGAGGCCTTCGGGATCGTGCGCGAGGGCGCCGTGGTCGACGTCGAGGTCGCGGTCGCGGCCGCCCACGCGCGGTGGGTGCGCGAGCGCCGCCTCCACGCGTCACAGCGGCTTGAGGAGCGCGCCGACGGCTCCCTGCGGGTGCACCTGCGGGTCGACGGACTGCACGAGGTCGCCGACTGGGTGATCTCGCTCGGCGAGTACGCGGAGGTGGTGGGGCCGCCCGCGCTGCGCACGATGGTGGCCGGGCGCCTGCGCGCGGCGGCCGCTCGGTACGGTTGAGGGGGGCGACATACTCCGTCGCCCCCGGGGCGCACCTTCGTCCGCGTCGACCCAACGATCCCCGTCGACGCGAAAAGGAGCCCAGCATGAGTGTGAAGGTCGTTCCCCATTTGAACCTGCGCGGAGACGCACGCGCGGCGCTCGAGTTCTACCGGTCCGTCTTCGGTGGCGAGCTGACGATCGTGACCTACCGCGACGCCCACAGCATTCAGGACCCCGCCGAGGCCGACCAGGTGATGTGGGGGCAGGTCGCCGCCAGCAGCGGCTTTCGCGTGATGGCCTACGACGTCCCCGCGTCGCGGCCGTGGAGCCCGGGCGAGGCGCCGTTCTTCGTCTCGCTGCGCGGCGAGACGGCCGAGGAGATCCGCGGCGACTGGGAGAAGCTCGTCGAGGGCGCGGAGGTCCTCGTGCCCATCGCCCCGTCGGCGTGGGCGCCGCTCTACGGGATGCTGAAGGACCGCTTCGGCGTCACCTGGGTCGTCGACGTCGCGACGCCCTACACGGGCTGAACACACGGGTCGCCGTCACGGGAGGTGGTCGACGAAGGCGAGGTAACCGGCGCTCGTGAGCAGACCCGGTGCGAGGACGTACGCGACGCTGTCAGGCGCGGGCAGAGACAACGCGCGGGCGCGCATCGCCGCCACCAGGGCGCCCGCGTCGGCGAAGCTGCCCTCGAAGGACTGCGAGTCCAGGTCGCCGTGCTTCCACCCCTCCAGGAACATCGCGAACAGCGGCGGGGTCGCGAAGCACGGGGGCGCGACCTGCCGGGCGGTCCACCGCGGCCGCTGCGCCGCGAGCCGCGCGACGGTCGCGACGAGGTCGGGCTCCGCGAGAACGCTCGGGTCGCCCCCATCGAAGGGGATGACCCAGGCAGCGCCGTCGGCGCGCCCCTGCAGCGCGCGGTCGCCGAGGAGCAACCAGTTTCCACCACGAAGGTGCGCCGTGACCGCCGCGGGGAGCACCTCGGCCAGGGGGCGCACCTGACGCGACGGGGCAGCCGGCGGGTGACCCGCGCAGGTCCAGGTGTCGATGTCGTGGAGGTCGAGCCGGCCGGTGTCGGTGAGCCCCTGCACCTGCGTCGCGTGGCAGCGGCACGCGTAGAGCCGTGCGCTCTGTGAGAACAGACTCACGCGAACGAAGGACAACGGATCGAGGGCATCGACCGCCTCGGTCAGCGCCGCGCCGCGCCCGAGCCGATGGGCGAGGTGGTCGACGTGCACCACCGCCGCGCCGCAGGCCCGGCAGACCAGAGCATTGCAAGGCACGAAGCGCTGGCCGTGCTGCGCCGCCACCTCCGAGGGGTCGTCGGGCATCGGCTCCGACGCACCCGTGAGGAACTGCTCGCAGCGCATCGGGTGAACGTACCTCATTGCGCTGCAACGCGTGTCGCGCGTTCGGGCGGACACACTCCTCGGGCGCGCCCCGGCGGTCGTCGATCCCCCGTTGGCCCCGACGCGGCGCGCGAGAGGCGGCGCCCGTGCTGGAGTATCGTCGCAGGGTGAAGACCCCCGCTCGCACCGCCCCGGGCAACGCCCGGCAGCCCGCTGAGGCGCTCGCCCTCCATCGGTCGTCCTGGGCGCCGGTGCTCGTCGCGCGCGGCGCGCTCGGGCTCTCGTCGGTGCTGGTGGTGACCGACGCCGCCGACGGGGCCGTCGCGGTGGTGTCGCCCGCCGAGGCGAGCGCGTGGCTCAAGCAGCGCGGCGAGGCCAAGGCCGCCGCGAGGGTCGTCGGCACGGCCACGCCCGGGAGCGCGTGGGTGGTCACCGTCTCGCCCGGCGCGGTCGCGGTGTCGCCCGCGGCGATGGCGCCCTATCTCATGGGCTGATCACGCGGGCCGACGCGGAGGGCGAACGCGCGCCCAACGGCCGACCGGGACGCGGCCGGGCGGTCTGTCAGCAGCCGCTGCCGATGCAGCGCATGGAGCACCTGTCGTTCTCGGACGAGTCCCAGTGGTACGAGCGATACCGCGGCGCGTTCCAGGTCTCGACCGTGATCCCGCCGACGTCGAGCGCGCGGATGTCTGCGCAGTGATCCATCACCCAGCGACGCCCGCGCTCGGTCGTCTCGCCGTCGTCGCAGGGGCTCAGCTTGAGGCTGCGCCCGCCGCGCTCGAACTTCACCCGACAGCCCGCGGCCTCGCTCGCGATCTTCGACTCCAGCCGCGCGCGACCGATCGCGTTGCACCCCGTCGCCCCGCCCAGCAGCGCCACGAGCACACCACACCCCACCGAACCCGCTCGCCACACCATGAGTCCTCCGTCGTGTCTCTCGCGACACCCCTCGCGCCGCGCAGGACCGACCGTAGTCGACGCGTTGCGCGCCCACGGCCTCAACGCGCATCAACGCGCATCAACGCCCCGACG
>JBILLI010000836.1:0-3324 GCA_044376155.1 Polyangiales bacterium | reverse complement strand
CGTGCACTTCGTGCTCGGGGTGAAGGGCTACGGCGAGCAGGGGCTCGGCGGCGGCGTGGGCTTCGTCGGCATCGCCGTCGCCATGCTCGGCGGCGGACGTCCCCTGGGCATCGTGCTCGCGGCCGTGCTCTTCGGCATGCTCGCGCAGGGCGGCCTCGTGGTGAACGCCACGGTGCCCGCCGACGTGCTCAACCTCGCGCAGGCCGCCACCATCGTCGCCGTCGCCGCGGTCACCGCGCGCGGCGCGCAGCGGGCGGAGTCGTAGCGTGCAGACCCTCCTCGTCTACCTCGCGCAGACCCTCACCGCCTCGGCGCCGCTGTGCCTCGCGGCCCTCGGGGGCGTGATCTCCGAGCGCAGCGGCGTGGCCACGATCTCCCTCGAGGCGTACCTCCTCGGGGGGGCCTTCGCCGCGGCCGCCGTGGCCCTCGCGACCGCGTCGCTCCCCCTCGCGCTGCTCGGCGCCGTGGCCCTCGGCGCGGCCCTCGGGGGCGTCTTCGCGTGGAGCACGATCTCGTTGCGCGCCAACGCGATCGTCGCGGGCGTGGCCGTGAACCTCCTCGCCGCCGCGGGCACCCGCGTGGCGCTGAAGGTGCTCTACGACTCCGCCGCGAACTCCCCGGCGCTGCCCATCGGGCGGGCCTCCTCCGCGAGCATCGGCGCCGCGGCGCTCTCCGAGGCCCTGCGCGCGCCGGCCGTGCTGCTGACCCCGCTGGTCGCGTGGGCGCTGCACGTCACCCTGCGCGACACGGTGTTCGGCATGCGGGTCACGGCCTGCGGCGAGAACCCCGACGCGGCGCGGTCGCTGGGCGTGTCGGTGCCGCGGGTGCGCGCGGCGGCGCTGGTGCTGGGCGGCGCGGTGGCGGCGCTGGGCGGCGCGCAGCTCGCGCTCTTTCAGCACGAGTTCGTCGCCTACATGTCGGGGGGCAGGGGGTTCCTCGCGCTCGCGGCGGTGATCCTGGGGCGGTGGCGGCCGCTGCGGGCGGTGGGGTGGGCCGTGGGCATCGGCGCGCTGCAGGCGCTGGAGGCGACGCTGAGCTCCCGCGCGGGGGTGCCGCACGCGCTGCTGCAGGCGATGCCCTTCGCGCTCACGCTGCTCGCGGTGGCGGGGCCCTGGGGGCGCGCCCGAGCGCCCGCGGCGCTGGGGTGACCCGCGGTCCTCACGCTTGACGCTCCCCGGCACATGGAGTGTTGTCAAAGCATGAAGAAGGCTGAGCTTCGCGCGGCGCGACCCCCCCGACGTGCTTGGGTCCATGGCTTGTTCGCCGTGATGTTCCTCGTCGCGTGTGAAGTGTCGCGCCCCGCGGTGCTCACCGCCGACGCCGGCGCTGACGTCAGCGAAGCGTCAGCGGACGTCACCAGCATCGACGCGCAGGCCTCGCCCATGGACGCCGCCGACGCGGTCGTTCTCCCTGACGTGACCGACGCGGCCGCGTCGCCCGACGTCGCCGACGGCGCGCTCGTGCCGATGTGCCCGATGGGCCAGGCGCGCTGCGGCGAGCTCTGCCGCGACCTGAGCGCCGACCGCGAGCACTGCGGCGCGTGCGGCACGCGCTGCGCGACCGGGCAGAGCTGCGTCGGCGGGGCGTGCGTCACCGCCACGGAGTGCCCGAGCGGCCAGACCATGTGCGCGGGGGCGTGCTTCGACACCCGCACCAACGCGATGCACTGCGGGATGTGCAACGGCGCGTGCGCCGCCGGCCAGAACTGCGTGGGCGGCGCGTGCGCGTGCCCCATGGGGCTCACGCGCTGCGGCAGCGAATGCGTCAACCTCATCACCGACGCGCGCCACTGCGGCGCCTGCAACATGGCCTGCAGCGGCGGCATGAGCTGCAGCGCGATGACCTGCCGCGCCAGCACCGAGTGCGCCGTCGGGCAGACGCTCTGCGGCGGCGTCTGCGTCGACACGCGCTCGAGCGCCGCGAACTGCGGCGCCTGCGGCACCGCCTGCCCGAGCGGCAGCACCTGCGTGGGCGGCGCCTGCGCGTGCGCCGCGGGGCAGCGCCTCTGCGGCGGCGCCTGCCGCAGCACGGACACCGACGCGCAGCACTGCGGCGCGTGCGGCAACGCGTGCCCCAGCGGCCAGTCCTGCGTGGGCGGGGCCTGCGTGGCGCCGATGACGTGCCCCACGGGCCAGACGCAGTGCAGCGGCGCCTGCGTAAACCTCCAGGTCGACGCGGTGCACTGCGGGATGTGCGGCCGCGCGTGCGCCGCCGGGCAGACCTGCGTGGCCGGCGCGTGCATGAGCATGACGTGCCCCGCGGGGCAGACCCGCTGCGGGCTCGCCTGCACCGACACCCAGACCGACGCGAGCAACTGCGGCGCCTGCGGGCGGCCGTGCGGCATGGGCGCGGCCTGCGTCTCTGGGGTCTGCACGATGGTGTGCCCGACCGGCGAGCTGCGCTGCAACGGCATGTGCCGCGCCGTGCTCAACGACGTCGCCAACTGCGGCGCCTGCGGCCGCACCTGCGCCCTCGGACAGACCTGCATCAGCGGCGCATGCATGGGCATGACGTGCCCCGCCGGGCAGACCCTCTGCGGCTCGACGTGCGTGAACACGACGAGCGACGCGCTCCACTGCGGCGGCTGCAACCGCCCCTGCGCCACGGGGCAGGCGTGCACCAACGGCGCGTGCGTCAGCACGATGATGTGCCCGTCCGGGCAGACCCGGTGCAACGCGATGTGCGTCGACACCCGCACGAGCGCGCCCCACTGCGGGATGTGCAACAACTCCTGCGCCACGGGCCAGGCGTGCGTGAACGGCGCCTGCGGCTGCCCCTCGGGGGAGCTCTTCTGCAACATCGCGTGCACCAACGTCGCCACGAGCCCGCTCCACTGCGGCGGCTGCAACCGCCCCTGCGCCGCGGGGCTGACCTGCGTGAGCGGCGCCTGCGCGTGCCCGACGGGGCGGCAGAACTGCGGCAACGAGTGCGTGGTCGTGGCCGGCGACGCGCGCCACTGCGGCGCGTGCAACAACGCCTGCCCGATGGGGCAGAGCTGCATCGGCTCGACGTGCATGGCCACCACCATGTGCCCCTCGGGGCAGACCCTCTGCGGCGGGGTCTGCGTCGACACGCAGAGCAGCGGCGCGAACTGCGGCGCGTGCGGCATGGTCTGCCCCTCGGGCACGACCTGCGTGGGCGCGGCCTGCGCGTGCCCCATGGGCCTGCAGCTCTGCGGCGGGCAGTGCCGCAGCGTCACGAGCGACCCCGCGAACTGCGGCATGTGCGGCCGCGCGTGCAGCATGGGCCAGACCTGCGTGGGCGGCACCTGCCAGACGGTGACCATGTGTCCCACCGGCCGCGTCTCGTGCAACGGGTTCTGCG
>JBILLI010000835.1:0-3325 GCA_044376155.1 Polyangiales bacterium | reverse complement strand
GCAGAGCTTTTCGCCTCACACCGGCCGTCTTCCACCCGCGTGGACCATTCCCGAGACCGCGGTTCACCACCCTTCCCCCGAAGCGGGGGAAGGGCCGGGGAAGGGGGCCACACGCCGCGCGTTCGCCTTGAATTCAAGCCACATTCGGAGATGTGCCCCGTGGTGTTAGGCGATGTGAGGCGAGGCGCCGTCGCGGGCGCGCTACCCGTGGGGCGCATGAAGCACCTGCGATGGATCCTCTCCGCGGCCCCGCTGTGGGCCGCCGCGTCCTGCGGCACGTCGGTCTCCGCGGTCGGCCCAGACGGCGGCGCTGATGCGAGGGTGAGTGTCGACGCGCCCGCCGACGTCCCGGTGGACGTCCCGGTGGATGTCCCGGTCGACGCGCCGCCCGCGGTGGTCTGGACCCCGTGTCCGCTGCACACCGAGGGCGACGGCCCCGACGCCGAGTGCGCGAACGTGCCCGCGCCCCTGGACCCGTCGCGCCCTGACGGCGAGGCCGTGACCCTCTTCGTGAAGCGCTTTCGCCCCAAGGGCGGCCGCGGTCTGCGCGCGCTGTGGATGCTCCAGGGGGGACCGGGCGCGTCGGGGCACGTCTTCGAGGGGCTCTCCGAGGCCTTCGCCACGCGCTTCCCCGACGTGGACTACTACATGCCCGACCACCGCGGCACGGGGCGATCCACGCGCCTCGGGTGCGCCGCGCAGGAGGACGCGTCGAGCGATGGGGGGATCTTCATCACCGACGCCGAGTGGCCCGCGTGCCTCGCGACGGTGCGCGCGACCTGGGGCGATCGGCTGATGGCGTTCAACACCACCAACGCGGCCCACGACCTCGGGCGGCTCATCGCCGCGACGCGCACGCCCGCGCAGCCGGTGTTCGTCTTCGGGGTCTCCTACGGCACCTACCTCGCGCATCGGTACCTCCAGCTCTTTCCGCGGCAGGCCGACGGGGTGGTCTTCGACTCCGTGGCCCCGCCCGGCATCAGCTTGTTCCGCCAGGACGCAGACGCCCACGAGGCCGCGCGCGACTTCTTCGCCGCGTGCGCCGCCGACCCCGTGTGCCGCGGACACTTCGACCGCGACCCCTGGACCGTCGCCGAGGGGCTCGTCACCCGCTTGCGAGAGGGCCACTGCGCGCAGGCCGCGGTGCCCGCCGCGCCCACCCACGTGCTCTTTCGTCGCGCCTTCGCGTCCATGCTGATGGACCCGGGGCTCCGCGCCTACGTCCCCGCCGTGGTGCGCCGCGCGGACCGCTGCGCGAGCCGTGACATCGCCGCGCTGCGGGTGTTCCTGCGCAACGTATCGGGGATGCAGCCGGTGAACGAGGAGCTGCGGCTCTGGGGGTGGGTGCTCTCGCAGAACATCCTGCAGTCGGAGTTCAACGAGTCGCCGCCGCCCACCGCGGAGATGCTCGAGGCGATCCGCGAGTCGGCGGTGGCGTCGCGGGACGTCACCGCGTCGATGCAGATCCACCTCGGTCGCTGGCCGGTGTACCCCCTCGACCGCTACGCGCGGACCTGGGCCGACAGCGACGCGCCGATGCTCTTTCTGCAGGGCGGCCTCGACCCGGCCACGCTGCTGCGACGGGCCCGCGAGATGCGCCCGCACTTCACCCGCGCGCACCAGCACTGGGTCGAGGTGCCGACGGCGACGCACACCGTGGTGGCCTCGTCGCCCTTCGTCGACGAGATGGGCGATCCCCGCTCCTGCGGCACGCGGCTGCTCATGCGCTTCATCGAGGCACCCACCACGCCCCTCGACACGGGCTGCGTCGCGCAGGTGCGCCCGCTGGACTTCTCCCTCCCGCGCACCGACCTCAACCTCGCGCTCTTCAACACCCCCAACGCCTGGGACTGACCACGGACGTCCCGCGCGGGCGTGCTTGGGGTCTGCCTCTCCTGCGGAGGGGTGTCGCGGCGATGCGGTGCGTGGTGGGGGACGCGGTGCGTGGGGGGACGCGGTGCGTGGGGGTTACGCGGTGCGTGTGGGGGACGCGGTGCGTGGGGGTTACGCGGTGGACGTACCGCCGGCTCCGCCCGTGCGGACGGCCCTGCGGGCCTGCACGGGCTGAACCCGGTGTCTGGAGGTGACCGCCCCTTCGGGGCTCACAGCGGAGCGTCGCGCAGAGCGCGACGGTGATGATTTCGGCGGCGTGGGATGCGGCGGCATCCCGCGTCGATCCAGGACCCTTCAACCCATTCCGTGCGCGTAGCGCACGCGCCGCCATGAGCCCCCGAAGGGGGGCGGTCAATGCCAGACACCGGGTTCAGCCCGTGCAGGCCCGCAGGGCCGTCCGCACGGGCGGAGCCGGCGGTACGTCCACCGCGTAACCCCCACGCACACCCTCTCCGCGAGGCTGCACCGCAGGAGAGGCAGACCCGCGTGTACCCTCGCGCCGACATGGACGATCGCATGGCACGCGCGCGGGAGGCATGGCGAGCGCTCGCGGGGCTGCGCGACCTGGACCATCCCGCGTTCGGGGACGTCGCCCGCGCGTGGCGGGTAGTGTGCCAGCCGACCTTCCACGACGACGTCGCCATCACCGTCGCGGACCTCGGGGACGGCGGTCTCCTGGAGCTACGGGTCGTGCCCTCGGGGCTACGGGTGTGCGCGATGCGCGACGCGGGCTTTCGCATGGGAACCTCTGCCCCGACGCCGTCCCCGCGCGTGTGGCTCGTCGAACTCACCCCCGCGGCGCTCGTCGCCTTCGCGACGTCGCTGCCCGTTCTGCCGCCGTCGCCCGTCGAGCCCGGGCGCGACGGGATGACCGTCGAACACGAGGTCCTCGTCGAGGGGATCGCCCGTCACGCTGTCTCGTGGAGCCCGACGCGCGCCGACGCCCCGCAGCACCACGCCTTCGTGCAACACCTCTGTGCGCTCGCCGAACAGACCGTCGCGGACCCTGCCGCCCACGCCGCGCTGCGGACCCTCGTGGAATATCTTCGCTGACGCGCGGGGATGCGCGCCCGACGCTCACCCCCGGCGACCACCGCGAGGGCGGGCGATGCCGTGGCGCTCGATCCACGTGACCAGGGTGCGGCGCGACACGCCGAGATCCGCCGCGGCGCGGGTCTGGTTGCCCGCGTGGCGCTCCAACGCCGCCTCGATGCGCGCGCGCTGTTCCCCGTCGGGTGACCTCGCCCCCTGCGCCGGGGCCGCGGCGGGCGCGTCGGTCGTGACCGTCTCGCCCGCGAGGTGCGAGGCGCGCACGCGCTCCCCGTCGCACAACAGCACCGCGCGCTCGACGCTGTGGCGCAGCTCGCGGATGTTCCCGGGCCAGGGGTGCGACGTGAGCCAGGCCCGCGCGTCGTCGGCGAGCACCGGGAGG
>JBILLI010000834.1:0-3326 GCA_044376155.1 Polyangiales bacterium | reverse complement strand
GGCTTCGACACGCAGCACAACAGCGTCAACGTGCAGAACGTGGTGCTCGACGCCACTGGGACCCTCGGCCCCGTGAGCGCGCGCCTCGCGCTGCAGGTCGGCAGCACGCCCGAGACCTACTACCTCGCCGAGCCCGATCGACGCAGCGCCGGGAGCGTCGGTCGCAGCGACCGCGACGTGTGGAAGTACCTCCAGCAGGCCATCGTCGCGTGGCGCGCCCCGGTGGGACGCGGGCTGCTCGTCGAGGCCGGGGTCTTCCTCTCCCCCATCGGTCCCGAGGGCATGGCCATCAAGGACCAGTGGAACTGGTCCCGCTCCAACCTCTTCTTCGGCCTACCGTTTTATCACACCGGCCTGCGGCTCTCGTACCCGACCTCGGAGCGCGTGACCCTCACCCTCGCGGGCTTCAACGGCTGGAACTCCGTGGGCGACAACAACGAGGAGAAGTCGGTGATGTTGCAGGTGGCCTACACCGTCACCGACCGCGTCACCTTCAACGCGCTGTACTTCGGCGGCGTCGAGCGCGCGCACGGAGACCCCACGCGCGCATGGGGATCGGTCCCCTGGCGGAGCCTGTTCGACACGTACCTTCAGGTGCAGGCGCGGCCCTGGCTCGCGCTCATGGTGCACGCCAACGCGGGCTTCGAGCCGGGCGCGCTGGGCACCGCGTGGTGGGTCGCGGGCGCCCTCTACGCCCGCGCGCGGCTGCGCCCCTGGCTCTACCTCGCGGCCCGCGGAGACGTCTTTCACGAGACCCCCGCGCAGCAGAGCGGACAGACCTCGGGATCGATCTTCTGGCCCGGTCGCTGGGTCGCCTCGGGCACCGCCACCCTCGAAGCGCGCCCCCACGCGAACGTCTCCCTGCGACTGGAATTCCGTCACGACGAGGCCGAGGCGGAGATGTACTTCCGCGGCCTCGTGGGCACCGACGCCAGCGGCGCCTTCGTGCCCAACGCGCGCACACAAGACACGCTCACGGCGGGGATCACCGCGTGGTTCTAGCGTCGTGACCGACGGGTTCCTTGACGCGCTGCGCGCCACCCGGCAGGGGCGGCTGAAGGTCTTTCTCGGGATGTCCGCGGGCGTGGGCAAGACCGTGGCGATGCTGCGCGAGGCCCGCCGGCTGCGCGACGAGGGCATCGACGTGGTGTGCGCCTTCGTCGAGACCCACGGGCGCGCCGAGACCGAGGCCGAGGTCGGCGACCTCGAGGTGATCCGCCGACGCGCCATCGAGTACCGCGGGGTGGTCCTCGACGAGATGGACCTCGACGCCGTGCTCACCCGCGCGCCCGACCTCGCGGTGGTCGATGAGCTCGCCCACACCAACGCGCCCGGGTCGCGCCACGCGAAGCGCTACCTCGACGTCGAGGCCCTGCTGCAAGCCGGGGTGAGCGTGCTCAGCGCGGTGAACATCCAGCACCTCGAGAGCCTGCACGACGTGGTCCTGCGCACCACCGGGGTCGACGTGCGCGAGCGCATCCCCGACCGGGTGCTGCGCCGCGCCGACGAGGTGGTGGTGGTCGACCTCGCCCCCGCCGACCTGCAGGAGCGCCTGCGCGCGGGCAAGGTCTACCCCCCCGTGAAGGTCGAGCGCGCCCTGCAGCGCTTCTTTCGCACCGACAACCTCACCGCGCTGCGACAGCTCGCCCTGCGCGAGGTCGCCAACGCCGTCGAGGACCGCGCCCGCGCCCGCGTCACCGAGGACCGCGAGAGCACCGCCGCCGAGGCCACCGCCGACGCCGAGCGGGTGATGGTCGCCATGGCCTCGCTCCCCAGCGCCACGCGCACACTTCTGCGGCAGGGCGCGCGCCTCGCCGGCGGGCTCAACAGCCGCTGGTTCGTGGTCTACGTGCGCACCCCCGGAGAGTCCCCCGAGCGCATCGCCACCGACGCGCTGCGGGCCCTCACCGAGAACCTCCGCCTCGCCCAGGAGCTCGGCGCCGAGCCCGTGCGCCTGGAGGGCACCGATCCCGCCGAGGCCCTCGCGCGCTTCGCCCGAGAGCGCGGGATCACCCACGCGATCTTCGGCCGCTCCCGCGCCCCCGCGTGGCGCGACCGACTCCGCGGGTCGGTGCTGGAGCGCTTCATGCGCGCGGCCCCTCGGGTCGACGTGCTGGTGGTGGGACAGCGCGAGGAGTCCGAGTGACCCTCCGCGTGCTGCTCGTCGAGCCCGACGCCCACACCCGCGCGCTGGTGGAGCGCGTGCTCTCCGCCGAAGGCTACGTCACCGAGGGATTCGCCGACGCCCGCGACGCGCGCATCCTCCTCGACGACGGCGCCTTCGACCTCGCGCTGGCCAACGAGCACGGCGCCTCGGGCAGCTTGTTGGAGGGCGTACAGTTCCTCCGCGCGCGCTATCCCTCGCTGCCCGTGGTGGTCGTCGGCGCGCTGCTCTCCCCGCCCGTGGTGTTGCGTCTGCTGCGGCTGGGCGTGCGCGACGTGGTGCCGAAGCCCTTCTCGCCCAACGAGATCCGCGAGGTCGTGGCCCGCGTCGGCGCGGCCGCGGCGGTGCGCGTCGAGGCCCGCGACTACGCCGCCGCGATGGACCTCGCCCGCGACGCGCTCGGCGCCCTTCGCCTCGACGACGCCGCGAGGGCCCTCGCCCGCGCCCGCGCGCTCGCGCCGCTGGACCCCGCGGTGATGGCGCTCGACGCCCTGCACGCCGAGCTCGACGGCCGCGACGACGACGCCGACCGTGGCTATCTTGCGGCCATGGCCCTTCGCCTCGCCCCCGACGACGACGCCCCCGCTCCCGCCGAGGGGATTGCCCGACTCGCGGCCTATGACCGCGCCCCGAGGGTCCTGACCCTGCCCGCGGCGCTGCGCGATGCGCCCCCCACGCTCGTGCGCGACCCCGTCGACGCGACCTCCGTCGTGCCCGCGCCCTCGCTGCAGGTCTTCGGCGTCGCGCTGGCCCGGGGTGACGGGGCGGCGGTGCTGCGCGCCCGGGGGGATCACGCCTACGCGCTGCTCACCGTGGCGCCCGACGACCCCCGCGCGGGCGCGTTGCTGCGCGGCCTGCGGGGAGGTGCGGCGTGACCCGCGCGCGCGTGCTGGTGGTCGACGACGAAGCGAGCATCCGGCTCACGCTGCGGGTGTGCCTGGAGGGCGCGGGCTACGAGGTGACCCTCGCGTCCACCGCCGAGGCCGCCATCGCGGCGGCGAAGCGCTCGCCCCCCGAGGTCGCGCTGGTCGACCTCCGGCTCGGCCCCGACGACGGCCTCGCGGTGCTCCGCGCGCTGACCCACGAGGCGCCCTCCACCGCGGTGGCCTTGATGACCGCCTACGCCACCATCGACAGCGCCGTCGACGCGATGCGCGCGGGC
>JBILLI010000165.1:0-12291 GCA_044376155.1 Polyangiales bacterium | reverse complement strand
TCGTCGCGCCGCCTCCCCCGGCGTCGCCCGCGACACCCCCGGCGCCGCGGTGTGACCCGGTTGTTTGCGACCTCGTGCGCCACCGCATCGACTCGGCCTTCGCGCGGCGCGTGGGCTTCTCGCGCACGCCCGACGGCCTCGTCTCCCACCACGGCCGCCGCTGGCGCGGGCGTGTGAACGCGGACGCGTTTCGCCTCGTCGAGGTCCCGACCGCGTGTGAACCCCTGATGGGGTACTTCGCGCACGACGCGACGCGGATCTGGTTGGCCGAGCAGGCACCGGGCTCACGCGATTGTGGCCTGCGGCGCTGCGCGTCCGACGAGGAGGGCTACCGGCTGGTGCCCTTTGCGCGGCGGGTGAGGGTCCTGGACTTTCGCCCCCTCGGCGGAGGGCTGTTCACCGACGGGCGGCGCGTCTTCTACGGCGACGAGGTCGTCGACGACCTGCCCCCGCCCGACCCGGCGAGCTTTCTCATGTGCGCCGACTCCGACCTGCCGCACTACGTCGCGGTCGATCGTCACGGCCCCTTCGGGAACTTCGAGTGCGGGGGGATCATCCGGCTGCGACCGTGAGCTGGCGCGGTGCAGCGACCACGGCGCCGTGGTCGACGGGACACGCGGGAGGGTCAGCGGCGCTTCGCGAAGACCTCGGCGAAGCCCGTGTGGTAACGGCCCGCGGCGAACTCCTCGCTGCGCAGCACCGCGCGCAGGAACGGGAGGTTGCTCACCAGCGGCGCGACGTGCGTGGCCGTGAGCGCGGCGTGCAGGCGGTCGATGGCCTCTTCGCGGGTGGCGCCCCGCGCGATGATCTTCGCGATCATCGGGTCGTAGAAGGGCGTGACCTTGCCCGGCGCGCGCACGCCGGCGTCGACGCGCACACCCTCGCCCTCGGGCCACGTGAGCTCGGTGATGTCACCGGGCTTGGGGATGAATCCCTTGGACGGGTCCTCGGCGTAGACCCGCGCCTCGACGGCGTGACCGCACGAGGCCGCGTGGAGCACCGCCTCGGGCAGAGCCTCACCGCACGCGACGCGGAGCTGCTGCTCGACGAGATCGATGCCCGTCACCGCCTCGGTCACGGGGTGCTCGACCTGGATGCGGCAGTTCATCTCCAGGAAGTAGAACTCCTCGCGCTCGGAGTCCCAGATGAACTCGCAGGTGCCCGCGCCCACGTAGCCCGCGGCCTTGGAGATCCGCACGGCCGCGTCGAGGATCTTCTGCCGGTGCTCCTCGCCCCGCGCGCTCAGCGCGAAGGCGGGCGCGGGAGACTCTTCGACGATCTTCTGGTGCCGCCGCTGCAGCGAGCACTCGCGCTCGCCGAGGGCCACCACGTTGCCGTGGGTGTCACCGAAGATCTGCACCTCGATGTGCCGGGGGTCGATGACGTAGCGCTCGATGTACACGCGCCCGTCGCCGAAGGCCTGGGCCCCGCGGTCGGCGCAGCTCTTCAGCGCGCGCTCCAGCCCGGTGTCGTCGCGCACCACCTGCATCCCGATGCCGCCGCCGCCGCCCACGGCCTTCACGAGCGCGGGAAAGCCCGTGTGCGCCACGGCCTCGCGGGCCTGCTCCAGGGTCTCCACCGGGCTGTCGGTGCCCGGCACCGGCGCGACGTTGGCCTCGATGGCCGTGCGCCGGGACTTCATCTTGTCGCCCAGCCGGTCGAGCACCTCGGGGGGCGGACCGATCCACACCAGCCCGGCCTCCACCACCGCGCGGGCGAAGTGGCTCTTCTCGCTGAGCAGCCCATATCCCGGGTGCACCGCCTCGGCGCCGTGACGCTTCGCGGCCTCGAGGATCGCGGGCACGTTGAGGTACGACTCCTTGACGGCGGCGGGGCCGACCACTGCGACCTCGTCCATGACGCTGGGGTGCAGCGCGTCGGCGTCGGCCTCGGAGGTGATGCCCACGGTGGCGACACCGAGGCGGCGGCAGGTTTGCGCGACGCGCGCGGCGATCTCGCCGCGGTTTGCGATGAGGATCTTCTTGAACATCGTGGCGACCTCTCTATCACGGTTGAAGCGACGTGAAGATTGGGATGCTCACCACCTGCGTGCCGCATCGCGGTGACCCCGTGGCGGGGTGCTTCGTGCGCGACCTCGCCGCGGCCCTCGCCGTTCGAGGGCACGCGCTCCGCGTGGTCGCCGTGGCCCGTCGCACGCCCCAGGGGTGGGACGAAGCCCTTGCGACAGAGGGCGTTCAGATCCACACGGTGCGCGCGCCGGGCGCCTCGCTGCTCTACGACGGGGGCGCGCCAGAGCGCCTCGCGGGCGCGCGGTGGGACCCTCGCGGGCCAGGGGTGACGGCGTCCCTCGCGGCGGCGGCGGCGCGGCACCTGCGCGGGTGCGACGCGCTGGTCTCGCACTTTCTCGTGCCCTCGGGGCTCATCGCCGGGGCGCTGCGCGCGGGCCGCCCCCACCTCGCGGTGTGCCACGGCAGCGACGCGCGGGTCTTCACCGCGCTGCCCGCGGCGATGCGGCGGCGGGTGCTCCGCGAGGCCACTGCGCGGTGGTACGTGCACCCGGGGCTGCGCGACCTGGTCGACCCTGACGACGTCAACGCGGTGGTGTCTCCCATGGGCGCGCCGCGCGTGCCGCGGGCAGATCCTGGGGCACCGATGCCCTTGCGGCTCGCGGTGGTGGCGAGGCTCGTCGCGGTGAAGGACGTCGCGCGCGCGGTGGACGCCGTCGCCGCGGCCCGTCTTCGCGGGGCCGACGTGCGGCTGGAGCTCGTGGGAGAGGGTCCGTTGGCGGGAGACCTCAGGGCGCGGGCGCGGGGCCTCGGTGACGCGGTGACCTTTCACGGGGCGCTCGCGCCCGACGCGCGCGACGCGGTGCTCGCGCGGTGCCACGTGCTGTTGCACACCGCCCGCACGCTCCCCGATGGACGCGCCGAGGGGGCGCCCCTGGCGGTGCTCGAGAGCATGGCCGCGGGGCGCTGCGTGGTCGCCACGGCGAGCGGCGGCGTGGCGTGGATGCTGGGGGACGGCGGGGTGCTGCTGCCCGAGGACGCGTCGCCCGCGTGCCTCGCCGACGCGCTGCTGGACCTCAGCGACGCGACGCGAAACGCCTTGGGAGAGAGGGCGATGCGTCGTGCGGAGGGGTGGACGTGGGAGGCGGTGGCGGCGCGCGTCGAGGCGACGCTGCGGTGATCAGGGGCGAACGATGGAGGTGCCCGCGGGGGGCGTCCATTGAAAGGTCGCCTCGGGCACGTTGGTGTTCACCCGGGGGTTGCTGAAGTCGAAGCGGTTCTGGTTGCCCTGGGCGTCGATCACCGCGGTGCGCACGACCTGATACGAGGCGCGGTCGACGTAGAAGATGATCCGCTCGTAGGAGGGCTGCGGGGTGGTGGGGCGCAGCTCCAGCACGTGCCCCTGCGGGAAGCGGAACTGGTTCGCGTCGAGCAGGCGGAACGTGAACGAGTCGGTGAGCCGCCCGGTGCCTGCGAGGAAGGTGATCGCCGTGGGGAGCTGCGACTGCCCGAGCTGCTGCTGCACCGCCTGACGCTCGTCGGCCTGGTACGCCCACAGCGTGCGGCCGTCGGAGACGATCACATCGCCGCTGGGCGCGGCGTAGTTCCAGCGCATGCGGCCAGGCTTGCGAAAGATCACCTGGCCCGTGCGCCGCTCCTCGCCGTAGAGCCGATTGCGCGAGACCTGCACGAAGTCGGCGCTGAAGTCCGTGGTGCGGTCGTAGAAGGCCTGGATCTGCTGCGCGATCTGCTGCGCGGGGTTGGCCGCGTTCTGCGCGGGCGCGTTGGGCGCCGCGGCGTTGGTCGCGGGGGCCGTGGTTGTCGCGGGGCGTGGGGTGGCGGACGCCGTCGCGGGGCGCGGGGCGGCGGGCGCCGTCGCGGGGCGCGGGGCGGCGGGCGTGCGCGGCGCGGTGGTCTGCGGGCGCGGCTGCTGGGCGGCGCGCTGCGCCGGACGACGCCCAGGGACGCGCGGGTCGGCGTGCAGCGGGGCAGAGAGGAGCGTCAGGGCGAGGAGGATTTTCGTGCTTCGCATGGGCACCTCCGCGGTGCGAGGAATGCTGGGCGCCAGCGGGCGCCGACGGGGCTGGAGGGTTATACGCAGATCCGGGAGGATCGGTGCAAACGCACATCCGGCGCCGCAGTTTTCCCGGCGGCGTTGAAGGTTGTACGGTTCGAGGTGCGATGCGCCACCGACTGCTTCTCCTGACGCTGCTCCTCGCCCTCCCCGGGCTTCAGTGCGCCGAGGCCACCTACGACGAGGGCGACGTGCCCGTCGTGGGCGACGGCAGCAAGAAGGACGACGCTGCTTCCTCCGAGGACCTTGGCGAGAAAGACGCGTCGATCCCGACGGAGGATCTCGGGGGCGGTGAGGACGTCGTGGTGCCCACGTCCGACGTGGTGATGTCCGACGACCTCGGCGTCGACGCCGGGACCGAGAGCGACGTGGTCGGCGTTGACGTGGTCGTGGCCGACAGCGGCTCGCCTGACGTCGGCGTGATCGACACGGGGGTGATCGACACCGGCGTGATCGACACCGGCGTGATCGACACCGGCGTGATCGACACGGGCGTGCGCGACACGGGAGTGGTGGTCGACACGGGCGTGCGCGACACGGGTGTGGTGGTCGACACGGGCGGGACGTATCCGCCGATCCTCTGCCCGCTTTTGGGCACGCCGATTCCCGTCACCTGTCGGAGCCGCAACGGGCTCCCGCCTTGCTGCGGCCTCGGGGGCATCTGCTTCTGCGAGCAGTCGTCGCCCTTCGGTCCGCTGTGTCTGCCGTGTAACTGAGGGAGGGGAGGGGCGGGCGCCGCGAGGTGGGCGCCCTCGGTGCCGGTCAGGCGTTTTCGGTCTTCGTGGCGTCGTCGGCCTCGCCGCCGGGCTGCCCGTGGCAGACCTTGTACTTCTTGCCCGAGCCGCAGGGGCAGGCGTCGTTGCGGCCGATCTTCGGGCCGCTGCGTCGCACGGGCTGAAGGCTCTCGGTGGCGATCGCCGCGCCCTCTTCACCCGGCGCAGCGTCGACCGCGTCGGGGGCGGACGCGGGCGGCGGCGCCGAGCCGCGACGGCGCGACGAGGGGGCCTTCACGCGCACCGCAGAGAGGGCGGTGGTGTCGACGGGGGGAGCGTCCACCGGCGGATCCAGGGCCTCGTCGCCGAGCCCGGGCTCGTAGTCGGGGTGCTGCGTGACCATGGACTTCTGCCGCTGCTGGAAGCGCCGCATCTCCGCGGCCTCCATGAGCTGCACGTCCTCTTCGGGCTGCTTGAAGTTCGTCTGGAAGAGCTTCTGCAGCACGGTGTGGTTCACCGACCCCTCCATGGCCTGGAACATGTCGAAGCCCTCCTTCTTGAACTCGAGCTTCGGGTCGCGCTGGCCGTAGCCACGAAGCCCGATGCCGTCGCGGAGGTGGTCCATGTTGGTGAGGTGGTCGATCCACGCGCGGTCAATCTCGTCGAAGAGCAGGCCGCGGAACGCGCGCAGCGCCCACTCGGGCTCCATCGACGACTCGAGCCCGGTGAAGACCTCCTCGGCCTGCTTGTAGAGCGCGTGCGCGAGGTCGTCGCGCTGCCCGATGCCCTCGATGTCCTTGGGCTCGATGCCGAAGCGCTCGCGCACGCGGGCCAGCAGCGCCTCGGTGTTCCAGTCGTCGCGGGTGGCGTTCTCGGGGCAGTGCGCCTCGATGTCGTGAACGATCGTGCGCTCGATGAGGTCGAGCACGCGCTCGCGCTGCTGCTGCATCGACGAGAGCACCTGCTCGGTGAGCCTCTTGTGCGCCTCGACGGGGCTCTTGCCCAGCTTCGCGAGGTCGGTCTTGGAGCCGAAGTAGTGGTAGACCTCCATCTCCACCTGGTCGGCCTCGAACTCCTTCACGTCGGCCAGCGTGGCGGGCGATCCCTCTCCGCCCGTGGCGAAGCGGCGGATCATCGCGTCGCAGACCTCGCCCACGCGGGCCTTGGTGGCGTCGTCCCAGGTCCGCGGCGCGGCGCGCTCCTCTTCCTCGGCGCGGGCCTCAGGCACGTAGCGACCCTCCAGCGCCTCGCGGCGGATCTTGTAGATCGCCTTGCGCTGCTGGTTCATCACGTCGTCGTACTCGAGCACGTTCTTGCGGATGTCGAAGTTGCGGGCCTCGACCTTGCGCTGCGCGTTCTCGACCGAGCGGGTGACCCAGGGGTGCTCGATGGGCACGTCCTCTTCCATGCCCAGGCGGTCCATGATGCCCTGCACGCGCTCTCCCGCGAAGATGCGCATGAGGTCGTCTTCGAGGGAGAGGTAGAAGCGCGACGAGCCCGGGTCGCCCTGACGTCCCGCGCGGCCCCGGAGCTGGTTGTCGATGCGCCGCGACTCGTGGCGCTCGGTGCCGATGATGTGCAGGCCCCCGGCGGCCACGACCTCGGCGCGCTCGGTGTCGCAGATGCCCTTGTAGCGCTCGACGAGGGCCTCGAGCTCCTCGGCGTTCTCGGGGGCCGCGGGGTCCTTGCGGGCGAGCATCATCTCGCCCTTGGCGAGCATCTCGGCGTTGCCGCCGAGGATGATGTCGGTGCCGCGGCCGGCCATGTTCGTCGCCACGGTGACCGCGCTCTTGCGGCCCGCCTGCGCGACCACGTAGGCCTCGCGCTCGTGCTGCTTGGCGTTGAGCACCTCGTGCTTGATCCCGCGCTTGCGCAGCAGCGCCGCGATGGCCTCGGACTTCTCCACGCTCACGGTGCCCACCAGCGAGGGCTGGCCGCGCTCGCAGCTCTCGGCGATCTCCTCGACCACCGCGCGGAACTTCTCGCGCTCGGTCTTGTAGACGAGGTCGTCGTAGTCCTTGCGCTGCACGGGGCGGTTCGTGGGGATCTGCACCACGTCGAGCTTGTAGATCTTGTGCAGCTCCTCGGCCTCGGTCTCGGCCGTACCCGTCATCCCGCCCAGCTTCTTGTAGAGCCGAAAGAGGTTCTGGAAGGTGATCGTGGCCATCGTGCGGTTCTCTTCTTGAACCCGCACGAACTCCTTGGCCTCCACGGCCTGGTGGAGCCCGTCGCTCCAGCGCCGCCCCGAGAGCACGCGGCCGGTGAACTCGTCGATGATCACCACCTTGCCGTCGTCGGTGACCATGTAGTTCACGTCGCGCTTGTAGAGCGTGTGCGCGCGCAGGCACTGCTGCAGCACGTGCAGCTCCTCGATGTGCCGGGGATCGTAGAGGTTCTTGATCTTCAGCCGACGCTGCGCCTCATCGATGCCCTCGTCGGTGAGCGCCGCGGAGTGGGCCTTCTCGTCGACGACGTAGTGCTCGTCCTTGCGGAGGTACGGGATGATCTTGGTGATGCTGTTGTACAGCTCCGAGCTCGCCTCCCCCTGGCCCGAGATGATCAGCGGCGTGCGCGCCTCGTCGATGAGGATCGAGTCGACCTCGTCGACGATGGCGAAGTTCAGCTCCCGCTGCGCGCAGTCGTAGACGCTGTACTTCATGTTGTCGCGCAGGTAGTCGAAGCCGAACTCGTTGTTCTGCCCGTAGGTGATGTCGGCGCGGTAGGCGGCCCGCTTCTCGCGGTCGCTCTGGTGCCCCACCACCACCCCCGTCGAGAGCCCGAGGAACTTGTGGATGCGCCCCATCCACTCGGCGTCGCGGGTGGCGAGGTAGTCGTTCACCGTGACGATGTGCACCCCCTTGCCCGAGAGGGCGTTGAGGTAGCTCGGGAGCGTCGCCACGAGGGTCTTGCCCTCGCCGGTCTTCATCTCCGCGATGGCGCCGCGGTGGAGCACCATGCCGCCGATGAGCTGCACGTCGAAGTGCCGCATGTTGAGCACCCGGCGCCCGGCCTCGCGGCAGGTGGCGAAGGCCTCGGGGAGCAGCGCGTCGAGCGACTCGCCGTTGTCGATGCGCTCCTTGTACTTGAAGGTCAGCCCGCGGAGGTCCTCGTCGCTGAGGGCGCGCATCTTCGGCTCGAGGTCGTTGATCGCCGCGATCTTCGGGCGCATCGTCTTGATCTCGCGCTCGTGCTTGGTGCCGAAGATCTTCTGCAGGAGCCAGGGAATCATCGCGTCGCCTCAGGGGGTGCGTGGGACATTGGGGTCGGGGGGCGCCCGACGCCGAAGGGCGCCGGAGCCTAGTCGCCGTCTCGCGGCGTGGCAACGGCGCACGGGGGACCAAACCAGGGGACGCGCGGCGATCTTCCCGACGGGGCGCACGGATTGACACCGGCCGGGGTGCGGCCTTAGGTGCCGCGACCGGAGTCAAAGACCATGGATGAAGCCACCCGTCAGCGCATTCAAGAGATCGTCGACAAGAACCCCGCCGTGCTCTTCATGAAGGGCACCAAGCACTTTCCGCAGTGTGGTTTCTCGGGCGCGGTGGTGCAGATGCTCAACGGCGCCAAGGCGCGCTTCGAGACCGTGAACGTGCTCGCCGACCCCGCGATCCGCGAGGGGGTGAAGGAGTTCACCAACTGGCCCACGATCCCGCAGCTCTACATCGGCGGGAAGTTCGTGGGCGGCAGCGACATCGTGCGGGACCTGAATTCCCGCGGCGAGCTGCTCGCCCTGCTGCGCGAAGCCGGCGCCGCGGATTAGTCCCATCCCCCGAGGGCCGACCTGGGGTAGAGTCCGCCGCCCTGCGCAGGACCGCACGAACACCATGAGCCAGAACGCCCTTCGCCCCCGCCTCGCCGACCTTGCCCTTGTCACCTACCTCGCGCCGATCCTCCAGGGGCGGCGCGTCGCCGTCGCGGGGACGACGTCGGGGGAGGTCGCGCAACGCCTCCGCGCCCTCGGTGCCCACACCGTCGTGTGCTTCGGCGGCGTCGGCGAAGACATCGCCGTGCGCGCGCTGACCCCCGGGTCCATCGCGGCGTTTCACGGCAAGCTCGACATCCTCGTGGTGCCCGACGCCACCGCGGTGCCTTCGCTCGTCGCGGTGCTCGACGAGGCCCGCCGCGCGCTGGGCTCTGACGGCGTCGTGGTGGTGGGCGCCGAGGCCCCCAACGGCCCCAAGGTCATGGAGCCCACCGGGCGCGACGGCGCCACGGCCTACCACGACCTCTACGACCTCTGCGCGGCGCGCTTCGCCAACGTGCGCATGGTCGGTCGCGGCCCCTTTGTGGGCTACACCCTCGCGACCTTCGACGACGGCAGCGACCGCGTCGCGCTCGACACCCGGCTCATCGACGGCGACCCCGCGCGCCCCGAGTCGTTCATCGCCGTGGCCAGCGACAGCGCCGTGGCCCTCGACCCCATGGCCCTCGTGCAGGTGCCCGACACCCTGCTGGAGAGCCTCCGCGAGGCGGGCGTGCGCGCCCTCCGCGAGCAGCTCCAGGAGCGCGAGCAGAAGCTCAAGGAGGTCGAGGCCGCGAGCGCCGAGCGGTGGGTGAAGATCCAGCGCTTCGAGCACGGGGTGAAGGAGCTCGAGGACGAGAACCGCAAGGCCCGCGAGAAGGTCGTGCGCGCCACCAAGGAGCTCGAAGACGAGCGCAAGCTCCGTCAGCGCGTGGAGCTCGAGGCGCAGATGTCGCGCCGCGCCCCCGAGCTCCCCAAGACCCCCGACCTCGCGCCGGATCTGCAGCGCGCGAAGGATGAGCTCGCCCGCGCCGAGCAGGCGGGCGCCACCGCGCGCAACGAGGCCGCCCGGGAGATCGCCGCGAAGGAGTCGGCCCTCGCCGAGACCCGCGCCGCCGCCCACGCGGCCGCGCTCGCGCTGGAGTCCGCCCGCGCCGAGCTCGCGCAGCTGCAGGGCACCGTCGCGGCCGTGGAGTCCGAGCGCGACGCGCTGCGGGGAGAGGTGCAGTCCCTCACCGCCGCGGCGGCCGAAGCGGAGGCGCGCATCGCGGGCTTGGAGCGCGAGCTCGACGAGACCCAGGCCACCGAGGCAGAGCTCCAGGCGCAGCTCGAAGCCGCGGAGTCTGAACCCGCCGCTGTCGCCGCGCCGACCGCGGACCCCGCCGAGCTTGCCGCCGCGCGCGGTGAGCGTGACGGTCTGAAGTCCGAGCGCGATGGTCTGAAGTCCGAGCGCGATGGTCTGAAGTCCGAGCGCGATGCGCTCACCGCGGCCCTCGCGAAGGCCGAGGCGCGTGTGGCGCAGGCCGACGCGCGGGCGAAGCGCGCCGAGGAGATGGCGGCGCAGGCGACGACGGGCGACGAGGTGCAACGCCTGGAGTCGCTCCTCGCGGATCGCGCGTCGGAGCTGCTCCGGGTGTCTGCCCTGCGCGACGATGCGATGACCGCGGTGCGCGAGCTCACGCGCAGCGCGCGTCGCCCCGCGCCCGCCCCCCGCGACGACGCGCGCGATGCGATGGATGGAGAGCTCCGGGCGCTGCGCGAGCGTGTGCGTCTGTTGGAGTCCGAGGCCGTGGCCTTCGCCGGGCAGTCTCAGCACGCCACCTGGCGCGTCGAGGAGCTCGAGGCCGCGCTGGCCGCGGCGAACGCCCGCCCGGCGGCACCGGCCGAGCCCGTGCGCGACGACCGCGCCCTCGACGCCCTGCGCGCGGAGAACGTTGCCCTCGAGGGACGTCTGCTCCAGCGCGGCATGGAGCTCGACGGCGTGCGCGCAGGCCTGGAGCGTCGCATCGGGGAGCTCGAGCTCGAGGTCGACCGACTGCTCCGCGCGCTTGAGGTCGTGGGTGCGCAGACCGAGGCCGAGTCCCGCGCGCAGCTCGACGCGCAGCGTCGCATCGGGGACGCGCTGGTCGCCGAACTCCAGGGCGCGCGCTACCGCCTGCGCGAAGCCGAGAGCGCGCTCGCGACCCGTGTGGTGCCCGCGGCCCCGGTGGCCGAGGCCGTCGCCGTCGACGTGCGCGCAGATCAGGCCCTCGCGGACCTCGGACGCACTGCCGAGCGCCTCGCCGCGACCGAGGAGTCTCTGCGTGACCTGCGCACGCGCCTGCGGAACACGGAGTCTGAGCTCGCGGCCTCGCGCCGGGAGCAGGCGGTGCTGGCCGAGCGCGTGGACGAGGCCTCGGCGCAGCTCGATGAGCGCGACCGCCGCGAGGCCGCCGCGGAGTTCCACCGCCGCGAGCAGCTCGTGGCGCTGCAGGACCGCCTCGCGAGCGCCGAGCTGCGCACGCAGTCGCTTCGAGAGCTCGTGGCGTCGGTGCGGTCGAGCGTGTCGGCCATTCTCGCCGACGGGCGCGGCGCGCTGGTCGCCCACGACCTCTTGCAGATCCTGCGCGCGGTGGAGTCTTCGGACGGGGCGTGATGGGCGCCTGCGGCGCGACCTGCGGCATCCAGCGAACGCGTGAGCGGGAGCGCGACGTCGCCCGCGCGCTGGCGCACCGCTGCTGGCCGGAGGGTCCTCTGGGGGATCCCGGCGCCGCGGGGGAGGGCGTCGACCATGAGCGCGCCGCGGACCTCGCGGAGGCGCTGCGGGAGGTCCTTCCGGCGCGCGTGATGGTCGTGAACGCCACGGCGGACGGAGCGGCGAGCGTCTATTGCCTCGCGACCACCGACGAGACCTCCTGGTTGGATCGTCGCGAAGGCACCGGCGTCGCACCGCTGCGCGGCGAGGACCGTGGGCTGCGGGTGGTCCTCTCGCCGTTGGGTCTGTACGCCGCGCTGCAGGAGGTCACCCTGGTGGGCAGCGATGACGGCGAGGGCGTGTGGGTCGAGGAGCGACGCGCCGCCGGGGTCGAGGACCGTCGGCTGCAACTCCTCGTGAAGGGCGCCCAGGGGGTGATCCGCCGCGCGGGACTCACCCTCCTCGACGCGGCCTTTCTCGCCGAGCCCCACGGCGAGGGGACGCTGTGGCAGAGCCTCTTCGAGCGCGACCCGCCCGCGAGCGCGGTGGGAGACTACGCGCCCGCGGCGCTCAGCGCGGCTGCGCCCAGCGGATGACGTGAATCTCGGTGCGGCGGTTCGCGTTCCACGCCTCGAGCGTCGCGCGGCTGTCGAGCGGTCGGTCGGGGCCGTAGCCCATGGCCCGCAGCCGCGCCGACGACACCCCGCGGCTGGTGAGGTAGTCCACCACGGTCTGCGCGCGTCGCTGGGAGACGGCCACGTTCGTCGCGCGCACCCCGCGCGCGTCGGTGTGCCCCTGCACCTCCACGAGCTCGATCTCGGGGTGCTGCTGCAGGAGGTTCGCGAGCGCGTCGAGGAGGTCGAAGCTCGCCCGGCCCACGATGGTGGTGCTGCTGGTGAGGAAGTTCACCGTGCCGTGCAGGGTCACCACGTGGTTCTGCGGGTCGAGGTCGACGGAGACCGACGTCTCGGTCTCGGGGCATCCGTCGCTGTCGGCCACGCCGTTGTAGGTCTCGCGCACGTCGATGCAGCGGTCGTCGCCGTCGCGCACGCCGTCGCCGTCGCGGTCTCCGTCGGGGCACCCCGGCCGGGTCGCGTCCCCGTGGGGCCCCGCGGGCTGCG
>JBILLI010000164.1:0-12314 GCA_044376155.1 Polyangiales bacterium | reverse complement strand
GGCAGGGCGGCGGCACGCGCGTCGCCGAGGTGCAGGGCATCGACCGCGCGGTGGCCCTCTGCGGCGACGACCTGGTGGAACTCCGCGCGCCGAAGGTGGGCATGCCCCGCTCGGCCAGCTACGAGGGCGAGGGCTGGGCGCACGTGCGCAGCGCCACCACCGAGGGGGCGAAGCGCGCGCTGCGGGCGATCATCGAGAACGTGAAGGTCATCTACGGCTGAGTTCCGTGTGATGGACGCCCGGGGCCCATCGCCCCTACCGTGTATGGGTGCGCCCCTACCGTCACGTCCACGCCGTCGCGCTGCTCGGGGCGCTCTCGGGCGCCTGCGCGTCCACCGCCGCGCTCACCGACACGCCCGCGGCGCGCACCGCGCGGTACCTCGCGTCGATTCAGGGAGAGGCCGCGCAGGAGGCGGCCTTTCTGCGCGAGATGCCCAAGGGGGGCGACCTGCACAACCACCTCTCGGGGTCGGTGTACGCCGAGTCGTACCTGCGCTGGGCGGTGGAGGACGGGTTCTGCGTGCGACGCTCGCCCGCGGCGGTGCTGGAGCCGCCGTGTGACCCCACCACGGGCTCCCTCCCCGCGGCCGACGCGCTGCCCCGTGACACCGCGCTCTACAACGCCCTCGTCGACGGGCTCTCGCTGCGAAACTTCGTCGCCGGACCGCGCTCGGGGCACGAGCAGTTCTTCTCGACCTTCGCGGGCTTCAACACCCGCCGCGAGCGCAGCGGCGACATGCTCGCCGAGGTGGTCTCGCGCCTCGCGCGGCAGAACACCTGGTACCTCGAGTCGATGCAGTCCCTGGGCGTGGGGTCGGCGGGACGTCTGGGCGTGGCCGCGGGGTGGAGCGACGACCTCGCGGCGATGCGCGCGCGCCTCCCCGAGGCGAGCCTCGACGCGCTGGTGGTCGCCGCGCGAGGGAGGCTCGACGCCGAGGAGTCGCGCATGCGCGAGGTGCTGCGCTGCGGGCAGCCCCACGAAGACCCCGGGTGTCGGGTGGTGGTGCGCTACGTCGTGCAGGTGATTCGCACGCTGCCGCGCGAGGAGGTCTTCGGGCAGATCGCCGCGGCGGTGAAGGTGGTGCAGGGCGACCCCCGGGTGGTGGCGCTGAACCTCGTCGCCCCCGAAGACGACCCCGTGGCGCGCCGGGACTACGACGTCCACATGCGCGCCGTGGCGCACCTCACGGACCGGGGCACCCTCGTGCCCGTGACCCTCCACGCGGGCGAGCTCACGCCCGTGCTGGTCCCGCCCGAGGACGCGAGCTTTCACATCGCCGACGCCGTGCGCGTGGCGGGCGCGCGGCGCATCGGGCACGGCACCGACATCGCGTGGGAGCGCGACGCCCACGCCGTGCTCCGCGAGATGGCCCAGCGGCGCGTCGCCGTGGAGGTGTGCCCCGCGAGCGCCGAGGGCATTCTGGGCGTGCGCGGGAGCGATCACCCCTTCGCGCTCTACCGCGCGGCGGGCGTGCCCATGACGTTGTGCACCGACGACGAGGGCATCTCGCGCAGCGACCTCACCCGGGAGTACCTCCGCGCGCGGAGCTGGTGGAACCTCGATTGGGCGACGCTCAAGTCCCTGGCGCGCAATGCGTTGATTCACGCCTTCGTCGCGGGTGACCCCCTCTGGCGCGACGACCACGGCGGGCGGGTGGATGTTTGTGCGACCGAGACAGGGGACGCACCCGAGGGACGCCCATGCGTCGAGCTCCTCGCGCGCAGCGACCGCGCCCGCGCGCAGTGGACCTTCGACGTCGCGATGCGCCGCTTCGAGGCCCGCTGGCCGCCGCGGTGATCAGGGGAAGACGAAGGGGTCGGCCCCCGCGCTGATGCCCTCGACGTGCCGCACGATGCGGTCGCGACGGGCGAGCACCGCGGTGATCTGCAGGTCGCTGAGGCAGGGCCCCAGGGGGTCGGCGCCCATCGCGGCGCGGAGGCGCGCCTCGGTAAGTCCCCGCAGCGCGCGCATGAAGACGTGCGACACCCGCTGGACCGACTCCAGGCGCTGGGCCTGGTCCTGCGGGCGCGCGCCGAGGCCCTCGTGGAGGGCGCTGAACGAGGCGCCGTTGTCCATGTAGAGCATCGGGCCCGCGGGGGTGGTCCCGCTGGCGCGCACGCGAAGGATGTTTCCGCCGCTCCAGCGGTCGACGTTGTCGTTGAGGAAATCAAAGAGCAGCAGGGTCGACAGCTCCGCCGCGAGGGTGGTCTGCGCGGGGGGCAGCGGGCGCGACGCGTCGAGCAGGGCGGCGTAGGTCTCCACCCCGGGGACGGGCTCCAGTGACCCCGGCACCCAGTGCAGCATCGCGCCGGGCACGATCTCATTGCGCCCGAGGAGCTCCGTCATCACGCGACGAGAGAAATCCGCGTCGCCCGAGCGGTCGGCGATGCCCTGGAGCTGCGCCCGGGGCACCGCGCGCCCGCACGCCGGGGGCACGCGACCGAGGTCCAGGAGCCTAGACATGCGGTAGGCCGCGAGCTCGGCGCGGTAGTTCGCCACCTCGGAGCGCTGCTGGGGCTTGAACAGCCCGCGGTGCCCGTTGGCGAAGAACACCCGGTACGAGATGGTGCTCCCGCCGCGGTTGCGCTCCATTCGCTCGATGGGCGCGTCGCACAGACGTCGCAGGGTGGCGTCGTCGTCGATGCCCTGAAAGTCCGCACCCCGTGGCAATCCCCCCGCGTCGGTGTGGCCCACGAGAGACGGTCGCTGCACGTCGGTGGGGATCAGCGTCGGCCGCGCGTCATCGATGCGCGCGCGCGGACGCGCGGGAGACCCCGCGTCGGTGACGGCCGGCGCGGGCGGCGCGGGGGTGGGCGCGGGCGCTGGATCGCGGCATGCAATCGCGGTACAGCATGCGAGCAGCGCGAGGGTCCCGGGCGTCTGGCGCGATGGTTGACGCACTGATCCCCGTGTGGCAATCGACCGCGGCATTTCAGCGCCCTGTACCACAGGCCGACGCGAGCGCGCGCGCCCCCTCACCGACACAACCCCACGTGAACCCGCTCCGCCTCGTCCTCGCGATCTCGCTCTGCGCGTCAGCGCTCACCGCGTCAGCGCCCGCGCGCGCGGTGGACGTCTGGACCGAGCCCAACCCCGGCATCCGCCACCTGCACCGCACGACGCCCGCGCCCGCGGAGTTCCACGTGCTGGTGGTGAACCTCGACGCGCCGGGGGTGCAGATCCGCTGCACCCCGCCCCGCGAGCGGTGGAAGAGCACCAGCGCCTACGCCCGCGACGCGAACCTCGCCGCGGCGATCAACGGGGGCTTCTGGGGGCTGTTCGGGCAGGGCGCGCAGGGCGTCGCCGCGGGCGGCGGGCACGTCTGGGGCACCGACGACGAGGAGCACGGGTTCTTCGCCGTGACCCAGGCCGGCCGCGCGTGGATCTCTCCGCCCAGCGAGGTGGTCGTGGCCTCACGGCGGCGGGTGAGCGAGGCGGTCTCGGGGCGTCCGCTGCTGGTCGAGCGCGGGCGCATGGACCCGGGGCTCTACACCTTCCCGCGCACGTGGGGGCGCGAGCCGCGCAGCGCCGTGGGGGTCAGCGCCAACGGCCGCACGGTGATCGTCGCGACGGTCGACGGGCGCCGCGCCACGAGCCACGGCGGCACGCTGGTCGAGATGGCCGAGATCATGGTGGAGCTCGGCGCCGACCGCGCGATCAACCTCGACGGCGGCGGGAGCACGACGCTCTTCGTGGCCTCCGAGGGGGGCGTGGTGAACCGCCCGTCGCGGGGGTGGGAGCGCGAGGTGATCAACCACATCGGGTTCATCGCCCCGCCGCGCCCGGCCGCCGCCCCCGCGGCCCGCACGCAGGCCACGCCGCCCGCGGTGGTGCAGCGCGCGCAGCAGATCGCGGCGCAGAGCACCCCCGAGTCGGCGAATGAGCCTGAGCCCGCGGGCCTGCGCGCGAGGCTCGCGGCGCGCTTCGGGCGCTACGCGATGATCGACCGGCTGCACCTCGGGCGGCACCGCGAGATCGTGGTCCCGGCGCTGTTCCTCGCGGCGGTGTCGGCGGTGGGCGCGGTGGTCTTCTGGCTGGTCTCCCGGGCGCGCCGCGCGCGCTCCCGTCGCAACCCCGTGGCGCTCTCGACGGGCGCCGCGAAGAGCGCGTAACCCACCATGAACGCCGAGGAATTGCAGCGACGCATCCTGCGCGACGTCGGGCGCGCGGTGGGCGACTGGTCGATGATCGAAGACGGCGACCGGGTGATGGTCGCGGTCTCGGGCGGCAAGGACTCGTACGCGATGCTGGAGGTGCTCCGCACGCTGCAGGCTCGCGCGCCCATTCGCTTCGAGCTCGTGGCCGTGCACCTCGACCAGGGGCAGCCCGGGTACGACGGCGCGCCCCTGCGGAACTACCTCACCGAGCACGGCTACGCGCACCACATCCTGCGCGAAGACACCTACTCCGTGGTGATGGAGAAGGTGCCCGAGGGGGCGACCTACTGCTCCCTGTGCTCGCGGCTGCGGCGGGGGGTGCTCTACAACGCCGCGCAGTCGCTGGGCTGCACGAAGATCGCGCTGGGTCACCACCGCGACGACGCCATCGAGACGCTGATGCTCAACCTGCTCTTCGCGGGCAAGACCGCGGCGATGCCGGCGAAGCTGGTGAGCGACGACGGGCGCAACACGGTGATCCGCCCGATGATCTACTGCGCCGAGGAGACCCTCGCGGCCTTCGCGGCGGCGCGGGGGTATCCCATCCTGCCGTGCAACCTCTGCGGCTCGCAGGAGACCGCGCAGCGCAAGCGGGTGAAGGCGTTGCTGAACACGCTGGAGGCGGAGCACGCGGGGGTGAAGTCGTCGGTGTTCGCGGCGCTGGGCAACGTGCGCCCGACGCAGCTCCTCGACCGCGCGCTGGCGCCGAAGCCCGAGGACCTCGCGAAGCCCGCCCGCCGCGCGAGCCTCGGGGACGGCCGTCTGCGCGTGCTGGGCGAGGAGTAACGCGCGGCGCTCAGACCGCGTCGGGGTCGATGCCCAGCGCGCGGAGCCGTTCAGCAAGACGGTTCGCGCGTGCGCTCTCTGCCTCGGCGCGTGCGCTCTCTGCCTCGGCGCGTGCGCTCTCTGCCTCGGCGCGTGCGCTCTCTGCCTCGGCGCGTGCGCTCTCTGCCTCGGCGCGTGCTCTCTCCCTCGCCGCGCGCTCCTCGCCGGTCTCGATCACCCGGCCTCCGGCGTCGTGCCAGCGGAGCCAGCGCTGCGTGCAGGTCTCAAAGGCGCCCTCCCAGGGGAGCAGCTCCAGGTCAAGCTGCGGGATCCACGCGCGCTCGACGGGCGCGTAGACCTTCCCCTGGAGCTGAAAGGGGTGAAGCTCCGCGCCGCCGAGGATGAGCTCCGGATCCCACACCACGTAGAACGGGATGCGCATGCGCGCGTAGCGCCGGAGCTTCTCGGAGAGCTCGCCGCCCTCACGGTTCGACACGACCTCGATGACGACGTCAGGGACCTTGCCGTACTCCCACACGAAGTACGAGCGGTGCTCCTTCACCCAGATGTCGTCGGGGAAGGTCACGTCGACGCTCACGAGCGCGTCGGGCACCAGCGGCGGCTCCTTCACCGTCGCGAAGAGCCCGACGTTCGCCATCGCGACGAAGGTGCCCGGCGCCCCGTCGTCGCCCTGCGGCCCCGCCCAGCCCGCGTACAACGGCGCGGTGAGCAGTCGTTGCTGCTTCTCGGAGTAGAGGTTGTCCACGGGCGTGTCGTCCTCGGTGACGAGCCCGCTGACGTCCGGCACCGGAACGCCAAACCTGTCATCGCGCGGCGAGACCGTCATGCGCGGTAAATTCGCGCGGTCCCCGGCGGTCGTCAACCGCGCGAGGACACGCCCTCAGGGGCGGCGGAGGAACGCGACCACGAGGTGGGTGAGCTCGTCGGCGAAGCGCGGGTGCACGAGCACGTCGGGGCGCTCGACGACGGCGGCGTGCACCACCTCTTCGAGCGCGCGTCCGACGATGAAGCCCGCCAGCGCGAGGTCGGTCTCGCGGATCGCGGCGGCGTGGGGGGCGAGGCGCTCCATCACCGCGGCGCGGCCGCGGGCGGCGATCTCGCGCACGGCCTCGCTGCGCCCGGTGGGACCCACGAGCGCGAGCAGCGCGCGCATCAGCCCCGCGTCCCGTCGGTGCAGGTCGACGGTGGCGCGCACCAGGGTCGCCACGGCGGCGTCGAAGGTGAGCGCACCCGCGGCGTCGAGGGCGGCCACGATCGCCACGCCGTCGCGCTCGGCCTTGCGCTCGATGAGCGCGGCGGCGAGGCCCTGCTTGTCGCGAAAGTACTGGTAGAGCGATCCGACGCTCACGCCCGCGACCTCGGCGATCTCGTTGGTGGTCACCTCGGCGAGGGGGCGCGCGGCCAGAATGCGAGCCGTCGCGTCGAGCAGCGCGTCAACGAGGGCCTGCGACCGTCGCTGACGCGGCGTCTTTCGCGGGGGATTCGGCGGGGCGGCGGTCACGGCAGAACGCGAGTTGAGCATCGACCCGCGCGGCCCTCCAATCTACGGCGAAGGACCACACACCCCCAATGACCTCCCTCGTCATCGCTGGCGCCGGCATCGGCGGCCTGACCCTCGCCGCGGCGCTCCAGCGCCAGGGCCTCGACGTTCACGTGTACGAGCGCGCGCCGCGCCTCGACCCCGTGGGCGCGGGCATCACCCTCCAGATGAACGCGATGCTCGCCCTGCGCGGCCTCGGCCTCGACGCCGTCGTCACCCGCGAGGGCCACGCGCCCCGCGACAGCCGCGTGCTGCGCCCCGACGGGTCGACGATCACCGCCCTCGACCTCGGCGACGTGGCCCGCGCGGTGGGCGCGCCCGCCATCGCGCTCCACCGCGCGCGTCTGCAGCGCGTCCTCGCCGCGCAGGTCGACCCCGCGCGGCTGCACCTCGGGGTCGCCGTCACGGGCTTCGACGACGCGGCGGAGGGTGTGCGCGTGCGCCTCGAGGACGGGCGGGAGGTCTCCGCCGACGCGCTCGTGGCCTGCGACGGGCTGCGCTCCGCGGTGCGCCGACAGCTCGTGGGCGGCGGCGAGCCGCGCTACGCGGGGTACACCTCCTGGCGCGGCGTGGCGCGGGGCGGCTGCGGGGTGGACCGTGATCGTGTGAGCGAGACCTGGGGGTCGGGGCGGCGCTTCGGGGTGGTCCCGCTGGCCGACGACGAGACCTACTGGTTCGCGACGCAGAACGCCCCCGCGGGCCAGCGCGACGCGCCCGGTGCCGCGCGCGAGACCCTCCTCGGGCTCTTCGGCGCGTGGCACGCCCCCATCGGCGACCTCCTGCGCGCCACGCCCGAGGAGCACATCGTGCGCACCGACATCGCCGACCGCGACCCTGACGGACCGTGGGTCCGCGGGCGCGTGGCGCTGCTCGGCGACGCGGCGCACGCGATGACGCCCAACCTCGGGCAGGGCGGCGCGCAGGCCATCGAAGACGCCGCGGTGCTCGCCCACCTCCTCGCGCGCGACGGCGACGTGCCCGCGGCGCTTCGCGCGTACGAGGCCGCACGCAGGCCCCGCGTCCGCGCGGTGGTGCGCCAGGCCCGACGGCTCGGCGCGCTCGGGCAGTGGGAGGGAGCCGCCGCCCGCGCGGTCCGCGACGCGCTGCTGGCCCGCGTGCCTGCGTCGCTCAACCGCCGCGCGATCGTCGACGCGATGCGCTTCCCGCTGCCCTGACCCCGCCGCGCGGGGGAATAGAGGGTCAGAGGGTGCTGCGCGCGTACTCCCAGCCGCTGCGCACCCCCGGGCGGGCCTCCTCCCACGAGCGCGCGTCGCCCATCGACTCCCACTCCGCGCGCAGGGACATGTCGAGCGAGTCGCCCCACGCCTCGTTGGGGTGCTGCATGCGCACGGTGTACCCGAAGCGCGCCTCGCGCTCGGCCTGCCGCCAGCTCCCCTCGGCGCGCTCGCGGTCCGCCGTCGCGTCGGCGATCTTGCCCTGCGCGCGACCGATCGCCGCGTCTGCCTGCTGGGTGGCGTCCATGATCTTGCGGTCGCCCTCGAGCTTCGACTGCCGCGTGTGGTCCTGGATGTCGCTGAGCTTCGCGCTGAGCTTCTGCCGCTGCTCGTCGATGGTCCGCCGCGCGTCGGCGACGTGGTCCTCGCTGCGACGGGTGACCTCGGTCATGTGCTCCAGCGCGCGGGCCGCGTCCCGGGCGGAATCCTGCGGGTTCGAGCCGCGGGTCTTCGCGTCGGCCGCCGGCATGGGGGCCGTGCCCGCCGCCTGCACGAGGGTGTCGCCCACGCGCTGGTTGAGGTTCTTCGCGTCGCCCACCGAGAAGTCAGACTTCGTCTGCATCCAGTCGCGGCGGAACGCGTCCTTCACCCGCTCCCACGCGGAGCTGTGCCGCTCCGTCCACCAAGTCGGGGTGTTCTTCGGCGCCTGCGGCGAGTTCTGCATCGGTTGACTGTTCATCGCTTGCTCCTGCGCGCGCGGCGTCTCTCAAGGACCCTCCCGAGAGCCCGACGCGCTTGCCTCAGAGCGCGCTGCAATCCCACGACCAGCCCCGTCCGCGCGGGGCGGCGCGGAGGTTCGACGCGGCCGCGCGCGCCAGCGCGTCTCAGTGTGGCGATCGTGCACCGGGACACCCCCGCGACCGCCGCGACGGGCCCCTGCGCCGCGCGGGGATCGCCGTCTTGCGCACCGCGGCCCGCGCGTTGCAGCCGGGCGCGGGAGAAACCTCACGCATGCTCGAAATCAAGCCTCTCTCCAGTTGTCCTCACCTCTCCCGCCCGCGCCCGCGGAGCGGTCGGCTGCGCACGCAGGGGGTCTCCGAGGCCGCGCTGCGCGAGGAGGTCGACGAGTACTTTCAGGTCGGCGCGCGCGTGAGCGCGGGCGACATCGTCGTCGACGTCGGCGCCAACGTGGGGGCCTTCGCGCTCGCGGCGGCCGAGCAGGTCGACGGCGACCTCACGCTCCACTGCTTCGAGCCCGCCGCGCCCACCTTCGCGATCCTGCAGGAGAACTTTCACGCGAACCCCCTGCTGCAGCGCGCGCGGCACACGCTCCACTGCGCCGCGCTGACGCGGCCCGACGAGGCCGGCGCCGAGCGGGACTTCTATTTCTTCAAGCGCCTCCCCACCGACAGCACCTACGACATCGTGGGGAAGCGCCTGGAATTCGAGCGCTTCTTCGCGGGCCACGCCGTGCGCCTCGAGCGCGAGATGTCGGTCGTGCCCCTCATCGGGCGGGCGCTCGGCGGCGGCGCGCGCGCGGTGATCGAGCGGCTGTCGAGCCCCGAGAGCCCGTTGGGCGTCTGGCTCACCAACCAATTCACCGGGCTCGCCACGATGCGCTGCTGGACCGACACCCTCGGCGGCTGGGCGCGCGCGGCGCGGGTGCCCCGCATCGACCTCATGAAGATCGACGTCGAGGGCGCCGAGCTGCACGTGCTCGAGGGCGTCGGCGGCTTCTGGCCGCGCGTGCGGCAGGTCGTGGTCGAGACCAACGAGCACGGCGGCATGCGGCAGCGCGTGACGGACCTCCTGCGCGCGAAGGGCTTCGGCGCCGTCGAGGCGTATCGCCCGCGCCTCGCCGCGCTGCGCGGCACCGACAACGTGCTCCTGCGCGCGAGCCGCTCGGACTGAGCACGCCGCGCTGGTACGCGCGGTGCTGATCCCACGATGCCGCGGTCGTCGCCGATGTTCGCACGACGGCCGCGCGCACCGCCTCCATCCCACGAAACGGGTTCACCATGAAGAACACCTCGACCCCCGCCTCCCCCTCCGCCGCCGCGCCCGCGCGCGAGGCGAGCCACTCGCTGAAGGAGTCGGCCCAGAAGGTCGGCAACGCCGCGCAGGAGGCCGCGCAGAAGATCGGCAACGCCGCGCAGGAGACCGCGCAGAAGGTCGGCAACGCCGCGCACGAGACCGCGCAGCGCGCGAAGCACGCCGCCGAGGAGGCCGCCCTGCGGCTCGCCAACGACGTCGCCGAGGGCGCGACGCAGGCGGGCAACAAGGTGAAAGAGATGAGCCGCGGCTCGAAGTAAGGAGCCTACGCAGTATAAACGTGCCGAATTGCGGCGTCGAAACGCGAGCGCTGCAAGGAGTGATCGCGAAGGCATCCTCGATGGATTCCGAGCGATCACGACGCCGCAGTGCGACGCGGATCGGCGGCGCAAACGGCACGTTTATTCTGCGTAGGCTCCTAAGCGGCGCTCACTCGTGGCGGCGCTTCACCGCGGCGATGGTGAGCACCAGCAGCAGGGTCACGAAGTTCGCCCCGATGATGGCGACGTCCCCGCGGAGCACCCCGTACCCGAGCCACAGACCGATGCCCGCGAGCAGCATCGCCAGGGAGGGCCACGAGAAGTCCTTCGCGCTGCGCGAGTGCACGGTCTTCCACGCCTGTGGCACCCACGCGCCGGTGGTGACCACGGCGGCGACGAACCCGAGGGACAACACGAAGGTCTCGCTGGTGCGCATGACAGGGCGGCGGGGTGTAGCACTCTCCCGCCAGGCGGCACCGGACCCATCGGGGATGGGCGAGAATTTCATGGCCGACCTGGGGCGCTGGCACCGTGCGGCGATGCCCATCCTCTACACGCTCGCGGCGGCCCTGGGGCTGTTCGCGGTCTATGTCTCCACGCGCCCGGCGGCGTTTCGCATCGCGCGCTCGCTCACCATCCCCGCGTCGCCCGCGACGCTGCACGCGATGATCCGCGACCTCAAGCGCTGGGAGGCGTGGTCGCCGTGGGACAAGATCGACCCGAAGCTCCTGCGCACCTACGAGGGCGCGGCCGAGGGCGTGGGCGCGACCTACCGCTGGCTCGGGAACAAGAACGTCGGCGAGGGCCACATGACCATCACCGACGTGGAGCCCGACGCGCGGGTGACCCTCGACCTGGAGTTCCTCAAGCCCTTCCCCGCGCGGAACGTCACCACCTTCACCCTCACCCCCGCGGGCGAGGGCACCGAGGTGACATGGTCGATGGAGGGGAACAACAACTTCGTCGCCAAGGCCTTCGGGGTGTTCATGAACATGGACAAGATGGTGGGCAAGGACTTCGAGAAGGGCCTGGCGGCCATGCGCGACGCCGCGGCGTAGCGTTCGAAAGAAAATTCGCCGGGGGGTGTCCAACCCGCGGGCGCTGCCTCGTCGAGTGAGTGTCGCCAGGGCAATGGAGCCCTGCGCCGCCGCAGGAGAGACCCACCATGCAGAAGTACCTGTTCCTCTACCGCACCCCCACCTCCGACAACGCCACCCCGCCGCCGTCGCCCGAGCAGATGCAGGCCATGATGGCCGCCTGGGGCGCCTGGAAGGCCCAGTTCAAGGACCAGGTCATCGAGCTCGGCGACGGCCTCAAGCCCGGCGGCTGCGTGCTCCACGCGGGGGTGGTCACCGACGGCGCGTTCATCGAGTCGAAGGAGGTCATCGGGGGCTACTCGATCATCGCCGCGGGCGGCTACGACGAGGCCGTGACCGTGGCGAAGGCGTGCCCGATCAACCACATGCCCGGCGCGCGCATCGAGATCCGCGAGCTCGCGGGGCTCTGAGCGGCGGTGGAGGCCGGCGCCCACGACGACCCCGCGGGCCTGGTCGACCACTATTTTCGCCACGCCTACGGACGGCTCGTCGCCACGCTCGCCCGGCGCTTCGGCCTCGGGGCCCTGGCGCGCGTGGAAGACGCCGTGCAAGAGGCCCTGCTCACCGCCCTCACCGCGTGGTCGCTGAAGGGCATTCCCCGGGACCCGGGCGCCTGGCTCTACCAGGTCGCGTTCAACACCCTCCGCGATCAGTCCCGCCGTGACGGCGCGTGGCGTCGCAGCGCCGATCGCCTCGACCACGACGAGGTCGCAGCGCCCACCGAACCGTCTCTGCGCGGCGAGATCCACGACGACGAGCTGCGCATGCTCTTCGTGTGCTGCGACGACCGCCTGCCCGCGCCCTCGCAGCTCGCCCTGGCGCTCAAGGTGCTGTGCGGGTTCAGCGTGCGCGAGGTGGCGCTGCGGCTGCTCACCACCGAGGAGAACGTCTACAAGCGCCTCACCCGCGCGCGGGAGGCGCTGCGCGAGCACGACCTCGACCTCGACGCCCCGCCCGACCTCGACGCCCGCCTCCCCGCGGTGCACACCGTGCTCTACCTGCTCTTCAACGAGGGCTACTGCGCCGCCAGCGGGGAGTCCCTCGTGCGGCACGAGCTCTGCCGCGAGGCCCTGCGGCTCGCGCACATGCTGCTCACCCACGAGGGCTGCGACACACCCCCGGGGCGCGCGCTGGTCGCGCTGTTCCATCTCCAAAGTGCGCGGCTCTCCACCCGCGTCGACGCCGCGGGAGAGCTCCTCACCCTCGCCGAGCAGGACCGCGGGGGCTGGGACCGCGAGGAGATTCT
>JBILLI010000833.1:0-3343 GCA_044376155.1 Polyangiales bacterium | reverse complement strand
GTGGTCACCGCGACCGACGTGGTCACCGCGACCGACGTGGTCACCGCGACCGACGTGGTCACCGCGACCGACGTGGTCGACAGCGGGCGCGTCGATGCGCCCGCGTTGAGCGATGTCGTCGATGCGGCGCGCCCATCGGATGTGCCCGCGGTCCTCGATGTGCCTGTGGTCACCCCCGATGTCCCGGTGGTCACCGCGGCCGTCCCTGCGGACGTGTGTGTGCCGCGCTGCACGGGCCGCGTCTGCGGCGACGACGGCTGCGGCGGGACCTGCGCGCCCGGATGCGCCGCGGGGCAGACCTGCATGACAAGCACCACCACCTGGGAGTACAACGGCACCACCTGGACGCGCCGCACGCTCTCGACGTCGCCCACCGGACGGCAGCGCGCCAGCATGGCCTACGACAGCGCGCGCGGCGTGGTGGTGCTCTTCGGCGGCGACTCGTCGGCGGCGACCTACGACGCCACCACCTGGGAGTACAACGGCACCGCCTGGACCCGCCGTTCACCGCCCACCTCCCCGCCGGGACGTCACAGCGCGGCCATGACCTTTGATTCACGCCGCAATGTCACGGTGCTCTTCGGCGGCGACTCATCGTCGGCGACCTACGACGCCACCACCTGGGAGTACGACGGGACCACGTGGACCCGTCGCACGCCCCCGACCTCACCGCCGGGGAGAAACCGCGCGGCCATGGCCTACGACAGCGCGCGCGGGGTCACGGTGCTCTTCGGCGGTGACTCCACGTCGGCCACCTACGACGCCACCACCTGGGAGTACGACGGGACCACCTGGACCCGTCGCACCGTCGCCACGCCGCCCCCCGGGCGACAGCGCCCGACCCTGGCCTTCGACAGCGCGCGCGGGCGCACGGTGCTCTTCGGCGGCGACTCCGCGTCGTCGACCTACGACGCCACCACCTGGGAGTACGACGGGACCACCTGGACCCGACGCAGCCCCGCCACCTCCCCGCCGGGACGTCACAGCGCGACCATGGTCTTTGACACACGCCGCAACGCCACGGTGCTCTTCGGCGGCGACTCCCGCTCGGCGACCTACGACGCCACCACCTGGGAGTACCAGGTCCCCGCGACGCCCTGAGGGAGCGCCCTCAGCACCACGAGTGCTGCTCCCCTCGCTGGGTCAGCAGCTCGCGCACGTTGGCCTCGATGACCCGGTAGCCCACGTTGCCCACGAGCCGCTGGCGCCCCTCGTTCAACACCAGCGTCGGACTCACCGTCACCGCCTGCTCCTTCGCGAGCTCCGCGTCGCGCGCGAGCTCCGCGTGGGCGGCGCCGCTGTCGAGCAGCCGCTGCAGCGACGCGCGGGAGAGGTCCAGCTCCTCGGCGAGCTCGTACTGCACCTGCCGCTCGCCCACGTCCCGCGCCTCGACGAAGAACGCCTGCTGCAGCCGGGTGACCGCGCGGTCGAAGCGGGGATCACCCCCGTCGCCGTCGAGCAGCCGCACCGCCGCGAGGAACACATGCGCGTTGCCCGAGGAGTACGGCGCGACCTTCGCCCAGGTGTCGGGGTGCAGGCGCACGTGGTCGAAGCCCGCGACCACCGCGCGCACGTGCTCCGCGTACGCGGCCATGCCGCCCTTGTCGGCCCAGCGCGTCGCGAGCCGCCGCCGCGCGTCGCCGAACACGCTGACGAAGCGGGAATCAAGGGCGATCCTCGCCCCGAAGGTCTGCCGCAGCTCTTCGAGGCGGATCCGGCCGACGTAGGCCCACACGCAGAGCAGGTCGAAGTAGTACACGACGGGCAGCGCGGGATCGCTCATGCACCGCACGCGTACCACCACGCGCGGGGGTGACGAAGGTGCCGGTCGCGCATCAACTGCGCGCTCGGGGTGCGGAGGGCTTCTTGAGGGAGCGACGGCCTCGCGATGCCCCTCGGCGCCCGGCGAGCGCGCAGACCCCGAGCAACGCGAGGGCGCCGCGCGGTGTGTCGCCGCGGTGCGCGGTGCGGCAGCCGCATCCGCCGTTCGCGGTGTCGGGCGTCGCGCCGCCATCACCGACGCCGCCGTCTCCGATCTCGACGGGCGCGCAGCGGTTCATCACGCAGCGGGCGCCCGCGGGGCAGACGCGCTGCGCGTCGCAGTCGAGCGCGCCGCAGGTGCCGGTGCGCGGATCGCAGACAGCCCCCGCGGGGCATCGCGCCGGAGTGCCCCGCGGCCCTCGACGCCATCGCGCTGCGCGCCGTGCACCGCGACCCCGCGCAGCGCTTTCAGACCGCGGGGGACTTCCTCGCCGCGCTGCTCCCCCACGGCGCCGCGGTGAGCTCCGGGCGCTTCGAGGCGCAGGCCGCGCCGCCCGCCACGGTCGCGCCGCTCCCCGCGTCTCCGCGCACCGCCCTCCCCACGGTGCTCGACGTCCGCCCCGCGCCCGCCCGCGGCGCGATGCGCGGCACCGTGCTCGCGACCCTGCTCGCCCTGGCCCTCGCGCTCTCGGTCGCCGTGGCCACGGCCCGCGGCCGCAGCCCCGCGCCCGCGCCGGTCCCCGCGCCGCCCCCCCTCGTCGCCGCCCCCTCGCCGCTACCCCCGCCCGCCGCGCCCGCCGCGGTTGTCCCTCCACCGCCCCCGCCCGCCGCGCCCGTCGACCACGCGCGCGCCCGCCGACACCATGCGCGCCCTCGCATCACGCATCGCTGGTAGCGCCGCCCTCGTGCTGTGCGTCGGCGCGGCGCACGCGCAGACCGCCGAAGAGAGCGCTGACCGCGCGCGCTTTCAACGCGCGGTGACGCTCTTCGAGCGCGGCGAGCACGAGGCCGCGCTGGCGGAGTTCGTCGCGCTGGCCGAGCGCGTGCCGCGCCCCTCGGTGCTGTTCAACCTCGCGGCGACCTACGAGGCGCTGCGGCGCTTCCCCGAGGCGGCCGAGACCTACGCGCGCTACCTCGCCCTCGCCCCCGACGACGCCCCCGACCGCCGCAGCGCCCTGCGCGGGCAGCAGCGCGTCGCCGCGCGGGTCGGCACCCTCGAGGTGCAGTGCGCTCCCGCGGGCGCCACCGTCACCGTGGGCGCGGTGCACCACGCCTGCCCCGCGGTGATCTCTGTGCCCACCGGCGAGCCTCAGGTCGTCGCCCGCTGGCCCGACGGACGCGTGCTCGAAGCCCGCGCCCTGGTCGCCGCGGGGGAGCGACGGACGCTCCGGATGGAGGCGACGCGCGTCGAACCCGTTGCTGCACAGGGAGATCTGTCGGCGGAAGGGGAGCTTCGCCTGCTGGGTCTGCCCCCGGGCGCGACGCTGCGGGTCGACGGCGCGCTGCGGGCCGCGGGCGATCGGGTGGCGTTGCCGCGGGGCGCCCATCACCTCCGCGTCGACGCGCCGGGGCGCCTCCCCTG
>JBILLI010000941.1:0-2791 GCA_044376155.1 Polyangiales bacterium | reverse complement strand
ACACCCATGCTCACCCAACACGACGACGCGCCACGATCCCCAACGCGGGGATCGCGCGTCGCAGAAAGCGCCGCACGCCATGATCACCGCCCGCAGCCTCTCGCTCTCCGCCCTCGCCTTCGCCGCCCTGCTCCCCACCGCGGTGCCCGCCGTCGCCCACGCCGAAGACGCGCGCTTCACCGTCGTTCGCGACGAGGCCTCGCGCGCCGTGGCCCTCACCGACCCGCCCGCCCGCACCCCGGGACGCGACCACGAGTCGAGCTGCGGCGAGGGCACCTGCTTCGCCAGCGCCGCGCGCCCCGCGCCGCGTCAGGGCGCCGAGGCCCCGCGACCCAACCGCGCCCCTGAGGCGCAGCCCCGCCCCGCGCAGCGCCGCGCCCCGCGCGCCGGGGCCGAGGCCGGCTGCGGCGAGGGCACCTGCTCCGCGCACCGCTGAATCGACGCGACGCTGTAACGCCGGGGCTCCCTGGGAACACCCAGCGGAGCCCCTGTGTCATTCACCCCCCGTCGAGGCGTCGCACCATGAACACCCCGCACCACCCCCAGGGCGTCGGACTCGGACTCCGCCGCGCGCTCATGTCTGCGCTGATCGCCCAGCGCCCCAGGGAGATCCGCTGGATGGAGGTCTCGCCCGAGAACTACGTCCGCCGCGGCGGCGCCATGCGCCGGGGCCTCGACGACCTGCGCGCGGACTACCCCCTGGTGTCTCACGGGCTGACCCTCTCGCTGGGCGGTGACGAGCCCCTCGACGCGGGCTACCTCGCCGACGTGCGGGGCTTCGTGCGCGACGTGGGGTCGCCCTGGCACAGCGATCACCTCTGCATGAGCGCCCACGACGGCGCGGTGCTCCATGACCTGCTGCCGGTCCCGCACAGCCCGGCGATGGCGAGGCGCGTGGCCGAGAACCTCCTGCGCGCCCGCGACGCCCTCGGCGTGCCCATGGCCGTGGAGAACATCTCGTACTACGCCCGCCCCGGGCGCGACGCGATGTCCGAGGTGGACTTCCTCCACGAGGTGCTCTCGCGGGGCGACGCGGGGCTGCTGCTCGACGTGAACAACGTCTACGTGAACGCCTGCAACCACGGCTTCGACCCCGAGGCGTTCATCGCCGCGCTGCCCCTGGAGCGCGTGGTGCAGATCCACGTCGCGGGTCACCACGTCGAGCCCGACGGGCTGCGCATCGACACGCACGGCGCGCCCGTGTGTGACCCCGTGCACGCGCTGCTGGCGTTCACCCTGCGCCGCACCGGCCCCGTGCCCGTGCTGCTCGAGCGCGACCAGCACATCCCTCCGCTGGAGGAGCTCCTCGCCGAGCTGCGCGCGCTGCAGGACCTCTGGGACGACGCCACCGCGGTCACCCGGAGGGCCGCGTGAGCGCCGCGGCGATGCTGGCCGCGCTCTGCCTTTCCCGCGACGGCGGTGTGCGCTTCGACGACGACCCCGCGGGCTTTGCGCGCGCCGCGGGGCTCGACGACGACGACGCCGCGCGGGTCGCCGCGCAGCGCCGGGGAATGGCCGTGTACCGGGTGCTCGTGCGCCACAACCTCGCCGACACCCTGACCCGGGCGCTCCCGCGCACCCGCGTCGCGTTGGGCGAGGGCTTCGACGACGCGCTGGGAGATTTCCTTGCGCGCGCCCCGCCGCGCACGCGGTACCTCCGCGAGGTGCCGGGCGAGTTCGTGCGTCGCCTCGCCGCGCGCGGCGACGACGTGCCTCCGTGGCTGATGGACCTCGCGCGCTTCGAGTGGGCCGAGTTCAACGCCGCACACGCAGGGGCCGAGGGAACGCCCGTCGAGCCCATGAGCCTCGAGCGCCCGGTGCGCCTGCACCCCTCGGCGCACGTGCTCAGCCTCGGGTGGCGCGCGCACGACCCCTCGGCCGACCCCGCGGTGGGGACGCGCTGCGACCTGCTGGTGCGTCGGGCCGAGGACGACGACGTGATCGTCGAGGAGATCACCCCCGCCACCGGCGCGCTCCTCGCGGCGCTGCGCGACGGAGACACCCTCGCCGATGCACTCCGCGGCGCCCTCACCGCCGTGCCGACGGAGGAGCAACCCGCGGCCCTCGCGGCGGCGGTGGCCTGCGTCGAGGCCCTCGAGGCCCGCGGGGTCCTTCGGGGAGCGCGCTGATGGACCCGCAGGAGACACCCGTCGGTGACCGCGACCGCGCGTTGGTCGATGCCCTGCGCGCGGGGGACGAGTCTGCGTTCGAGGGCTTCGTCGAGGCCCACGGCGCGGCGGTGATGCGCACCGTGCAGCGGCACTGCCACGCGACCTCCGCGTGGGACGACGCCGTGCAGGAGGTGTGGATCACCTTCCTGGGGAGCCTCGAGCGCTTCGCCGGGCGGTCCTCGCTGCGCACGTGGCTCCTGGGCATCGCGATCCATCAGGCGCGCAACCACGGCCGCCGTGAGGCGCGGAGCGTGCCGCTGTCGTCGCTGGCGCGCGACGAGGCCTCCGGGGACGCGCCCTCGGTGTCGGCCGACCATTTCCGTCCGGCGGACGATCGCTGGGCGGGTCACTGGGCGTCGCCGCCCACCGCCTGGGGCGCCCTCGGGCAGACGCCCGCCCTGGCCCGCGAGCTCCGGGAACGCCTGCAGCGCGCGGTGGACACCTTGCCCCCGGCGCAGCGCGAGGTGGTGGTGCTGCGCGACGTCGAGGGCCTGGACGGCCCCGAGGTGGCCGAGGCCCTCGGGATCACCGAGGCCAACGCGCGTGTGCTGCTGCACCGCGGGCGGGCGCGCGTGCGCGCCGAGATCGAGTCGTACGTTCGCGGAGAGGCATGAGGGTCC
>JBILLI010000831.1:0-3346 GCA_044376155.1 Polyangiales bacterium | reverse complement strand
ACGCCCCCCTGGAACCCAACCCCCAGTGCTACGGCGCGCTGAAGTCGAAGCGCATGGACCTCGTGCTCGGCGCCGCCATGCGCGAGCGCGGGCGCACCGTGGCCCGGGCGCCGCTCACCGAGGCCGAGGGCCGCGCGCTGGCCGCGATGGCGACGGCCGCGGGCTGCGAGCTCGCGCCGGTGACCCGCGGCACGCGCTACGCGTCGGCCACCATGGAGAAGGTCGGCACCCGCGTCGACCCGGCGGATGAAGACCTCGTGCTGGAGTGCGCCATGCCGGGGCTACGGATCCTCGGCGCCCCGGGCCTCGCGGTGCAGCCGCGGGTCATCGTCGGCGTGGCGTGATCAACGGAGAGAGCAACGATGTGGAGCCCTGACTCACGAAAGCAGCGCGCGGCGGAGCTGAAGTCTCTGGGAGACAAGGTGATCCGTTACCGACAGCTCACCGAGCGCTTCGGGGGGTACTTCAAGCCCGACTCCGACAACGCGCGGCAGCTCGCGGCCCTGCGCCACCGCCTCGAAGACCTGCAGGAGCGCGCGGGCCAGCGCCAGCGCCGCCTCGCCAAGGGCGTGGTGAAGATCGGCGTCGCGGGCCTGGAGAAGCAGGGCAAGAGCGCCTTTCTCTCCGCGTGGTTGCAGTGCGAGCGCCTGCTGCCCTCCGAGGCCGAGCGGTGCACCTGGTCGACCACGGTGGTCGAGCCTTCGCCCGAGGGGACCTTTCAGGCCACGGTGGAGTACTACGCCCGCGCCGACTTTCAGCAGCGCATCGCGAGCTACTTCGACGCGCTAGAGCCCGGGAGTGCCTCGCGGTGGGAGGGGCTCAACGACGCCGAGCTCGCGCGGCTGCGGGGCTCGTACCGCGCGCGGCACGGGTACGACGTCGAGGACATCGACCGCGCGTCGCGGCGCGACACCGCGGCGTGGGCCGAGCTCAAGGAGATCGCCGGGTCGCTGCGCGACATCACCGCGCGGCTCGGGCAGAGCCCGCAGGCGCTGCGGGCGCAGACGCTCGACGAGCTCGCCGAGGTGATCCGCCCGTACATCGCGCTGAAAGACACCCGCAACGGCAACCGGCCCTACGCCGGCGTGCGCGCGGTGAAGCTGGTGACGGTGCAGATCCCCGTGCGCGGCGCCGTGCCCGGCGTGGTGCTGATGGACCTCCCGGGCATCGACGCGCCCAGCGACAAGGCCCGCCGCGACACCGAAGAAGCCCTCGCCGACGAGGTCGACGTCACGGTCTTCGTGAAGGACGTGACGCGCCCCTCGCTCGTGCAGCAGGAGGTGGAACTCCTGCGCACCATGCAGCGCGCCGATCGCTCGATCTCGTTGCAAGACAGGCTCTTCGTCGTGCTCACGAAGGTGGATCTCTTCGACCGCCCCGACGAGAACGGCAACTGGCACTGGCGCCTCGCGGTGGAGAACTTCAAGGCCCAGGCCATCGACCGGGTGTTCCCGTACAGCAAGGTGTGGGCGCACCAGGGCGTCGACGGCGCGCACCCCGTCGCGCGGCAGATTCAGGACTACTACAACCAGACGCAGCCCGTGAGCGGGCTGGAGCAGCTGCAGGCCGCCATCGGCCGCTACCTCGCGGAGGAGGTCGAGAAGCTCGACGCGGGCTCGGTGCGCGCGATGGTCGGGGAGTTCAGCGAGCTCGAGACCCAGCTCCGGGGCGCGCTGGTGAGCGTGAAGGAGCAGCTCAACGCGCAGGAGTTCGAGCGCCGCAAGGAGCAGGTCTTCGACGAGCTCTGGGAGCACATCGTGTCGGGCGAAGACCCTCGGGGACTGCTCCCCGAGATCCGCGCGAACCTCTCGCGCTTTCTCGACCTTGAGCTCAGCGACGAGCAACGCACGGGCCGCGCGACGCGGGCGAACCAGCGCATTCAAGAGATCCGGCGCGACCTGCTCTCGCGGCTGACCCCCGAGGAGGCCGAGCGCAAGCGGCGGCAGATGCCCTCGCCCGGTCTCATGAACGAGACCGCGGTGGAGATCGAGATGCGCAAGCTCATGCGCGAGCGCTGCGCCGCGCGCATGTCGGGCCTCGGCGAAGACTTTCGCGACTCGGCCCGCGAGAGCATCGAGCGCATGCTCGGCGAGATGTTCGTGCGCGCCGAGCACCTCAACGGCCGCCTGGAGATGCTCCTGCCGCCGGGCCGCGGGCTGCTGGAGCGCATCGACACCCTCGGCCGCAGCGGGCAGGTGAGCGAGAGCGTGCTGCGCTACCAGAGCGGCGAGCTCGCCAAGGCCAACGTCGCCTTCGAGGTGCTCTCGCGGTACTTCGCGCGGCAGATCATCGACATCCTCGACGCCACCGACCCCGCCGACCGCGAGCTGCGCGAGCGCGAGATTCGCGGGCTCGAGCAGTTCTTCGGCATGGACATCGCCGACAAGGCCACCCGCACCGACCCCCTCGCGGCGGCGACCGCCCCACAGCCTCCGCCCGCGGGCTTCACCGCGCAGCCCGGGCAGTTCCCCACGCAGCCGGCGGAGATGAAGCCGCAGTCGTGGGTCGCCGACAAGATCGACAAGCTGCGCACGCGCAACGGCGATGCCCCTGCGCCGCAAGGGGTTGCGACGACGCCCGGGGCGCCTGCGCGCGAGGCCATCCCGCGGGACTGGTCGCGCATGCTGCAGCGCGTGCGCACCGACGTGGAGCGCATCACGAACTTTCTCGAGGCCCTCGCGAAGCACCCCCGCGGGCTGCAGAAGTACCACGAGGAGGCCGTGCGCACGGTGCACGACTCGTGGCTCGACCGCGAGGGTGAGCAGTCGCTGCGGCGCTGGGCGCGGAGCGAGTGCTCGCGCATCTGGCCCGACCGCTTCGCCGCGCTCGACGCCGAGTCGCGCCGCGCCCACGACGACATCAAGGCCCTGGAGGAGCTCTTCACCCCCGCCGCCGCGCCCGCCGCGTGAGGACTGCGATGAGTGTGCACGACCCGCTCGCGGCGATGGTCCGCGAATACCTCGGCGCGCGAGACGCCCTCGCGGCGCTCGACCTCCGCGTGGCCGACATCGCCGACCACGACCGCCGCGCGCTCTCGCCCTGGCGCGACGCGCTGCTCGCCGCCGAGGTCACGCACCCCGACAGCGCGGCGCGGAACGTCACCGCGGCGTTGTGGTCCCCCGACGACCGCGCGGGGCTCACGGGGATTCACGACCACTACGAGGTCATCGGGCGCTTCACCTTCGAGGGCGAAGACCGCGCGAACCTCCGCGCGTTCACCTCGGCCCTCGACGCCCTCGAGGCCCGCATCTCGTCGTGGGAGTCGCACCTCTCCGCCCTCGGGGCAGCGCCCGAGCGGGCCCTCTCGCGCGCGAAGTCCATGGACGACTCCGAGCAGGCGAGCGTG
>JBILLI010000830.1:0-3348 GCA_044376155.1 Polyangiales bacterium | reverse complement strand
AGCCCCCGCAGGGGGCGGTCACCCCCAGACACCGGGTTCAGCCCGTGCAGGCCCGCAGGGCCGTCCGCACGGGCGGAGCCGGCGGTAGGTCCCCCGCGTACCCCCTATGCACGCCGTCTCCGCGATGCCGCTCAGCATGAGAGTCACCCGAAAGGAGCCGTGATGCGGGCGGCGTGCTCGACGATGAGTGCGGCTTCGTCAGCGGTCCAGCGCCAGCGCTCGACCCGCGCGAGCACACGCCCGTCGCGCACCCAGGCGGTCTCGCCCCAACCATGTTGGGGATCGCCGAGGAGCTTCACCACCGGGGCCGAGGGCACATCGTGATCCACGACGAGCAACGGGACCCTCGCGTCGGCGTCGCGCAGCGTGCGGGCGACAAAGGTCAGCGCCGCCCGCGCAGGGCCGCTCCATGCGGCGACGAAGATCACAACCGCGCATGCCGGTAGTTCACAACCTCCCGCGGAGCAACGCTGCGTCGAGGGGTACACGGCGCACGCATCGGCGACGAGGGCGTCGATCTCTCCTGCGCTCGCGCTCATCGAACGTCCTCGCGCGGAACCAATAGCAACGCGGCGCCTTGAACGCACGCCACATCCGGCCACACGCCCAGGTTCGCGTCGCAGACCCAGAGCGTCAGACGCTCCCGCCGACGCACGCGGAGGAGTTCGCAGATCCTCACCGCGCCGCGAAAGTCGATGCCGCCGCCGACCAGCAGAAGCGGCTCAGGCCGCAACACGAGGGGCGCAAGCGCGACCAGCAGGCGGTCCGAGGCGGAGAGCGACGCGAGGTGAGCGCGGCCTGGCACATCGAGCGCGCTGATGTCTCGCCGCACGCCGACATCACAGTCGCGCAGCACATGATCGACCCGGTCGCGACCGAGCCAGGACAACCACAGAGAGGGCGTGGCCGCTCGCTCGACCACAACGGTGTCCCGCAGGTGATGTCGCGCGGCACGCACTGCCCCTGCGAGGGATGTCGTGTCGTCGTTGAGTTCGGAGGGAGCGTCCACCCGCACGACGCCGTGCACTGGGACCTCACCCAGCAGGGTCCAGGGACGCGAGGGGGGCACCTCTTCGACGTGACCTCCCGACGTCATGCTGTCAACCCGAGGGAACCCGATGCCGCGGGTCCAGGGGAGCGCCACGGGTCGCGGGGAGGGGAACTACTCGGCGGTGACCACGCGCACGCGCAGCTCGGCGAGCTGCTCCGGCGCGACGGCGTTGGGGGCGTCGGTCATGAGGTCGGTGCCCTTCTGGGTCTTCGGCCACGCGACCACGTCGCGAATGCTCTCGGCGCTGCTGAGGAGCATCACGAGCCGGTCCATGCCCAGCGCGATGCCGCCGTGGGGCGGCGCGCCGAAGCGCAGGGCCTCGAGCAAGAAGCCGAACTTCGCCTTCGCGTCCTCGTCGCTGATGCCCAGCGCGCGAAAGACCTTCGCCTGCACGTCGGGGTCGTGCAGGCGCACCGAGCCGCCGCCCACCTCGAAGCCGTTGAGCACGAGGTCGTAGCGGTAACACAGGACCTTCGCGGGGTCCTTGTCGAGGTACTGCACGCACTCGTCGTGGGGGCGGGTGAACGCGTGGTGCGCGGCGGCCCAGCGGTTCTCCTTCTCGTCGTACTCGAAGAGGGGCGGGTCCACGACCCACAGAAAGCGCCAGTCCCCCTTGGTGCCGTACTCGGGGATGAGCCCGAGCTTGCGCCCGAGGTGCAGGCGCAGGTTCGCCATCACGGTGTGCACCATCGACGCCGTGCCGAACTGAAAGATCAGCATGTCGCCGGGCTTCGCCCCGGTGGCGGCGTTCACCGCGTCACGGAACGCGGGCGACGCGCTCTTCGCGAGGGGCGACTGGGTCCACGAGCCGTCGTCGGCGACCTTGGCGCGCGCGAGGCCCTTGGCGCCCATGCCCTTCACGTACTCTTCGAGCTTGTCGGCCTCGGCCCGCGAGAGCTGCGACGAGGCCGGGATCACCAGGGCCTTCACGATGCGGCGGGGGTAGTCGCGCCGGTCGGTGCCGTTGGCGAAGCCGTCGGCGATCTCCTTGAGCATGGGCACGCCGCCGCCGTCGTGCTCGATGACGAGCTCGGTGAGGTCGGTGTGCTCCAGGCCGAAGCGCAGGTCGGGCTTGTCGTTGCCGAAGCGCGTCATCGACTCGTCGAAGCGCATGCGGGGGAAGCGGCCCTCGGGGTAGCGCTCGGTGAGGTCGGTGCCGAGGCACTCCTTCCAGAGCGCGAAGACCAGCTTCTCGATCATCGCGAAGATGTCGTCTTGATTGACGAAGGACATCTCGACGTCGATCTGCGTGAACTCGGGCTGGCGGTCGAGGCGCAGGTCCTCGTCGCGAAAGCACTTGGTGATCTGGAAGTACCGCTCGAAGCCGGCCACCATGTAGAGCTGCTTGAAGAGCTGGGGCGACTCGGCGAGGGCGTAGAACTTCCCGTGGTGCAGGCGCGAGGGCACGAGGAAGTTCCGCGCGCCGCCGGGGGTGTACTTCACCAGCACAGGGGTCTCGAGCTCGAGAAAGCCGTTCGACGAGAGCACCTGGCGGGTGACCTGGTTCATCTTCGAGCGCGTCTGGAAGATCTTGAACATCTTCGGACGGCGCAGGTCGAGGTAGCGGTACTGCAGCCGCTTCTCCTCGTTGGTGTCGGTCTCGTCCTCGACCTCGAAGGGCGGGGTCTCGCTGCGGTTGAAGACCACGCACTCGTGCACGAGCACCTCGACCTCACCCGTAGCGAGGTTGGCGTTGTGCGCCGAGACCATCTGCCCGGTCTTCTTCGAGTGCTGCATCCCGCGGTCGCGGACCACCCCACGCACGCCCACCACCCACTCCGTGCGCATCTCGTCGGCGAGCGCGTGGGCTTCGGGGGCGACCTCGGGCGAGAACACCACCTGGGTGATGCCGTCGCGGTCGCGCAGGTCGATGAAGCGCAGCCCGCCGAAGTCCCGGTAGTACTGCACCCACCCGAACAGCACCACCTCTTCGCCGATGTTCGCTGCGCGAAGCGCCCCGCAACTGTGGGTGCGCTTGAGCTCGTCGATGAACCTTGCCACGGGGAATTTGTCTCCTTGCTGCGTCGCGTCGTGCGCGAACGAAAGGGACGGCACCGTAGCACGGACCTAGAGCGCCGACCGGAAAGTCGGACCGAGCTGCGCAACGAGGCGCGAGCGCCGCAAGGCGCGGAGCCGAAGGCGGGCCTACGGCCCGTTGATGCGACGCAACGCCGCGGGGCGACGCGGATCGGCAGCGCGGCGACGGGAGACTTTCCGGTCGGCGCTCTAGTACTACAGCCGCACTTGACTCTGGAGCTCCTGATGGCGATCGTCCAGGGCCATGCGAGCCCTTCCCG